>CAYFYD010000039.1:0-15386 GCA_964347195.1 uncultured Ectothiorhodospiraceae bacterium | reverse complement strand
CGCGGTGCTGTTCCGGCCCTGCGTGCTCGAATGCGCCGCCCCGCAGTTCCTGCGTTCGGTCAGCGGGCTCAGTGCCGTGGCGCACTTTACTCTTCTCGTCCTCGTCGTGCTCAACCTTGTGGGCGGATTCCAGGCGCTCGGCACGCTGATGGCGGTCGGCATCATGATCCTCCCCGCCGCCGCGGCACAGTTCTGGACAGTGAGCATCGGCGCGCTGATCGCGATCGCGACCGCCATCGCGATGCTCTCGAGCGTGAGCGGTCTTCTTCTCTCCTACCATTTCAGCCTCCCATCCGGTCCGGCGATCATCCTCGTCGCTGGTCTCGCCTACGGGCTCTCTCTGATCATCGGCCCGGTCAGCGGTCTTGCTGCGCGGGCCTTCCGGGGTCGTTACCTCGAAGCCTGAAGGAGCGTTTCCATGCCTGCCCGCAGAGCCTTTCTGAGCTCCGTCACCACCATCCTCGTCGTGTCGCTCGCCGCTCCGGCCGCCGCACAGTCCCACCGCCCGATCCCGGTGGTTGCCACCTTTTCGATCCTCGGCGACATGGTAAAGCGCATCGGAGGCGAGCATGTCGATGTCACGACGCTCGTCGGTCCTGACGGCGACACGCATGTCTACCAGCCGACCCCTGCAGATGCCCGGGCCGTCAGTGAAGCGCAAATCGTTGTCGTCAACGGGCTGCAATTCGAAGGCTGGCTGGATCGGCTGATCGACGCTTCGGACTTCCGCGGTGTCCGGGTGGTGGCAACCGACGGCATCGAGCCCATCGCCAACGAGCACGGTGCGGACGACAAGCATGCCGAGGACGATGCTCACGAGGCCCATGAGCACGGCGCGGACGACAAACATGCCGAGGACGACGTTCACGCGGCCCACGACCACGGTCACGACCATGGCGCCTCGGACCCGCATGCCTGGCAGAGCCTCCGCAATGCCATGGTGTACGTGGAAAACATTGCCGAGGCGCTGGCCAAGGCCGATCCGGGGCATGCCGGGGCGTTCCATCGGAATCGCGAGGCCTATGTGGACGATCTCGAGGCCCTCGACTCGGAGATCCGCAAGATTGTTGCCGGGCTTCCCTCGGACAGACGGACCGTCGTCACCTCCCACGACGCGTTCCGGTACTTCGGTCGCGATTACGGGCTGACCTTCCTCGCGCCGCAAGGGCTCAGCACCGAGTCGGAGGCGTCCGCACAGGATGTCGTACGTCTTGTCCAGCAGGTACGCGATCGGGGCATTCGTGCCGTCTTCATCGAGAATGTCGCGGATCCCCGCCTCCTGGAACGCATCGCCGACGAGACGGGAGCCGCCATCGGCGGCACGCTCTATCCTGGCGCGCTGTCCGGCCCGGACGGTCCGGCACCGACCTACCTCGACATGATGCGGCACAACGCGATGACGCTCGCGCAGGCGCTGGCTCCGTAAGGCTCGGCGCAGCCTGCGAGAGAGGGCCAGGATTCGGCCTTTGTCGCGGCGGCGCGGTCGGGGCGCAACCTTCGATGGTTTGAACCCGACACGGGAGCGGCGAGCAGCGGGTTCCCACGGTCATCTCATGCTGGCTGAGCATCCGCTCCGGAGGGAGCGGAGTACTCTCATCAGCGCCGTCACGGCAGTCTGTGGGCTGCGTGGCAGCCGCCAGTTGGCCGGATCTCGTCCGGGGCTCGCCATCCGGGCTACTGAATCCGGCCCGGAAGCGTAGCGTGAAACGACCCTGGAGCGGGTCCCTTCCAGCCGTTGAAGCGGGCGGGCGGGATTCGATACACTGCGCGTTCGCCGGGCCAGAGCAGGTCGGATCCCTGCCCCCGCTTCGAGTCCAGAGTTCAGACCCCCGGCAGGGGGTTTTTTGTGGCGGTTCCGCTTCCGGTCAGCAGAGTGCTCCGGGTGGGGCCGTCAGGGAAAGTGGGCCACGTGCCCATTTTTTTTCAGGGGCCGATGAACGAAAGCGCACGCAGAGTGAAGGAGATGATCGCGCCGGCGGTGAACGCGCTCGGCTACGAGCTGCTCGGCGTGGAGCACCATGCCGCGCCGCGGCGCTCCCTGCTGCGCGTGTACATCGATTCCGAGGCCGGAATCGGTGTCGACGACTGCGAACGGGTCAGCTACCAGGTGAGCGGCATCCTCGACGTGGAGGAACCCATCGCCGGCACCTACGACCTCGAGGTGTCGTCGCCGGGTCCGGACCGGCCGCTCTTCGAGCCGAGTCACTTCGCGCGCCACTGCGGATCGCAGGTCAGGATCCGCCTCGACTGGCCTCTGGACGGCCGCCGGAGCTTCCGCGGCGTTCTCCGGGGTTACCGGGACGGCAACATACTGATAGACGTGGACGGCGCCGAGCAGGCGCTGCCCTTCGGTCGAATCGGCAGCGCCCGCCTCGTCCCGGATGTCTGACGGGGGTGCGCCCCACCCCATCGAGGTGCGAGTACCTGATGAGCAAAGAGATTTTGATGGTGGTCGAGGCGATGTCCAATGAGAAGGGCGTCGCTCCCGAGATCATCTTCGAGGCCATCGAATCCGCGCTTGCGAGCGCGACCCGCAAGCGCCACGGCGAAGACCTCGACGTACGGGTGTCCATCGACCGGAAGACCGGGACCTACGAGACCTTCCGGCGTTGGAGGGTGGTCACCGAGGACGAGGTGGTCTTCGACCCGGCCCTGCTTCCGGAGCCCGAGGAGGGCGGGGAAGACGGCGACGAGGGGGAGGACGAAGAGACGGGGCCGCACCTCTTCGCCCCGGAGTGCGAGATCCTGTTGCAGGATGCGCTTCGCGGACATCCGGATATCGTGCCCGGCAGCTACGTCGAGGAAGCCATGGAGTCGGTGGCCTTCGGACGCATCGCGGCCCAGACGGCGAAGCAGGTCATCGTGCAGAAGGTGCGCGAAGCGGAACGCGCCCAGGTCATCGAGGCATACGAGGGGCGCGTCGGGGAGCTGGTGTCCGGTGTCGTGAAGCGCAATGATCGCAGCGGGGTGGTCATCGATCTCGGCGCCAACGCCGAGGCCCTCATTCCGCGCGAGGCCCTCATCCCGCGGGAGATAACGCGGCCGGGCGATCGCATCCGCGGCTATCTCGAGGACGTGAGCGCGGAGGCGAGGGGACCGCAGCTCTTCGTCAGCCGCAACTGCCCGGAGCTGATGGAGGCGCTCTTCACCCTGGAAGTGCCGGAGATCGGGGAAGGGCTCATCCAGATCATGGGCTGCGCCCGCGATCCCGGCTCGCGTGCGAAGCTCGGGGTTCGATCCCGGGTCCCGCGCATCGATCCGGTCGGCGCGTGCGTGGGCATGCGAGGCTCGCGGGTGCAAGCGGTGTCCAACGAGCTCGCGGGCGAGCGCGTGGACATCATTCCCTGGGACGAGAACCCGGCCCAGTACGTAATCAACGCAATGTCCCCCGCCGACGTGGAGTCGATCGTGGTCGACGAGGAGTCGCGGTCCATGGACGTGGCGGTGAGCGAGGACCAGTTGTCGCAGGCGATCGGTCGCGGCGGACAGAACGTGCGCCTGGCGAGCCAGCTCACGGGCTGGGAGCTCAACGTCATGACCGAGAGCCAGGCCGACGAGAAGAACGAGGCGGAAGCGGGGCGCATCCTCGCGCTGTTCATGGAGCAGCTCGACGTGGACGAGGAGGTCGCGACGATCCTGATTCAGGAGGGTTTCACCAACCTCGAAGATGTGGCCTACGTACCCGAGTCCGAGATGCTCGCAATCGAGGAGTTCGACGAAGAGATCGCCGACGAGCTGCGCTCCCGCGCGCGGGATGTCCTGCTCACCCGCGAGATCGCCATCGAGGAGGGTCTGAGCGACGCGGCGCCGGCCGAGGACCTGCTCGCCCTCGAGGGCATGGACCCTACCCTCGCCTTCGTGCTGGCGCGGCACGGGGTCGTCACCCGGGAGGATCTCGCCGACCAGGCGGTGGACGATCTGCTGGACATCACGGACCTCGACGCCGCCCGGGCGGGGGAGCTGATCATGGAAGCACGGGCGTTCTGGTTCGAGAACGAGGACGGCGTGGTGTCGCGGGAGGGCGCCGGGGGGCGCCACGCGCGGGGGCGGGGCGGGCGGCGCGGCCGCCGCGGCGGCCGCCAGTGGCCGCACTCGGAGGAGAGGCGGACTCCATTCGGGCATCAGGGGAGACGCCGATGGCTGAGACGACAGTAAGAGAGTTTGCGGAAGTGGTCGGCATGCCGGTCGACTGGCTGCTGGGACGGATGCTCAAGTGGGGGCTTCCCCACGACCAGGCGGACCAGCACATCAACGACGCGGAGAAGGAGCAATTGCTGTCCCATCTTCGCCGCCTGCACGGGAAGGGAGAGGGCGACAGCGCGGCTCCCCCGAAGCTCGGGCTCAAGCGCCGCTCGGTCCGGGAGATCAAGATCTCCTCGCCGCAGGGACGACGCAAGACGGTGACCGTCGAGGTGCGCAGGCGCCGCATCTTCACCCACCCGCCCGGTCGGGAGGGCGGCGTCGAATCGCCGGCGGGGGCTCCGGCGGCGGAGAGTGAAGTCGAACGCATGGCAGCGGCGAAACGGGCGCTTCAGGAGGAAGCCAAGCGCCGGCAGCAGGAGCTCGACGAAGCGCTGCGGGCGGAGGACCTGCTGCGGGAAGGCCAGGAGCGCCGCCGGCGCGAGCAGGAGGAGGCCAACCGGAAGGCGAACGCGGAGCGGGTGGCGGCCGAAGCCCTGGCGGCGGCGCAGGCCGCCGCGGAAGCGGAAGCCGCCGCAGCCGAAGCGGCGAACGCGACCGAAGCCGCCGTGGAAGCACCGGCCGCCGAGCCGGCAAAGGAGGAATCCGGCCGGGAGGACCTCGGACAGAAGCTCGCCGCCGACCAGGCCGCGGCGGCTCGCCGGACCGAAGGACGCAAGTCCGAGCGCTCGAAACGAGCGGACCGGGAGCGATCGAAGGCGAGACGAACGGAGCTCCACGTCGCTTCCGACAAGAGCGGACGCCGGCGGAAGAAACCCAAGGCCCGGCCGGTCATTCGCCCGTCGGCGCCGAAGCACGCGTTCGAGATGCCGACCGCGCCGATGGTGCGCGACGTGGCGATCGGCGAGACGATCGCGGTAGGGGAGCTCGCCCAGCGCATGAGCATCAAGGCCGGCGAGCTCATCAAGGCGATGATGAGCCTGGGCACCATGGCCACGATCAATCAGGTGCTCGATCAGGAGACCGCGGCAATCGTGGTCGAGGAGCTGGGCCACCGGGTGAAGCTGCTCAAGGAGGAGTCGGTGGAGGACGAGCTGCACCTCGAGGAGGATGGGCAGGCCGAGCGGGCGCCGCGCCCTCCGGTGGTCACCGTCATGGGACACGTCGACCACGGAAAGACCTCGCTGCTGGACTACATCCGGCGCACCAGGGTGGCCGCGGGAGAGGTCGGAGGCATCACGCAGCACATCGGTGCCTACAGCGTGTCAACCCCGCGAGGGGACATCACCTTCCTCGATACGCCGGGCCACGCCGCCTTCACCGCGATGCGGGCCCGTGGCGTGCAGGCCACCGATATCGTGGTCCTCGTGGTGGCGGCCGACGACGGCGTGATGCCGCAGACCGTCGAGGCCGTCACCCATGCCAAGGCGGCCGGGGTGCCCATCGTGGTGGCGGTCAACAAGATCGACCGCCCCGAGACCAATCCGCAGCGTATTCGCCAAGCGCTCGCCGGCCACGAAGTCGTTCCGGAAGAGTGGGGCGGGGACACCATGTTCGTGGACGTCTCGGCGATGACCGGACAGGGGATCGACAGCCTTCTGGAGGCGATCAGCCTGCAGGCGGAGCTGCTGGAGCTCAGCGCTCCCACCCAGGGGCCGGCGAGAGGCGTGGTGATCGAGTCGCGGATCGACCGCGGCCGTGGCGCAGTGGCGACCGTTCTGGTGAGGACGGGGCGGCTGTCCAAGGGCGACATCCTGCTCGCGGGCGAGGAGTTCGGCCGCGTGCGCATGCTCTACGACCACCGGGGAGAGGATGTGAGCATGGCCGGGCCTTCCACATCGGTGGAAGTGCTCGGGCTTTCCGCTCCCCCCAACGCCGGGGACGAGGCGGTCGTGGTGCCCACCGAGCGTCAGGCCCGGGAGGTCGCGAGCTACCGGCACGGCAAGCACCGCGAGATCCGGCTCGCGCAACAGCGTAGTGCCTCCCTCGACAACGTATTCGAACAGATGACGGAGGGCGAGGTCAGCACCCTCAACATCGTGGTCAAGGCGGATGTTCAGGGCTCGGCGGAAGCCCTGCGCGACGCGCTCACCGCGCTGTCGGGGGACGAGGTGCAGGTCAAGGTGGTGTCGAGCGCCACCGGCGGCATCAGCGAGACGGATGTCAACCTCGCGGTCGCATCGAAGGCGATCATCGTCGGGTTCAACGTCCGGGCCGAGGCTTCCGCTCGCCGCCTGATCGAGCTGGAGTCGGTGGACGTGCACTACTTCAGCATCATCTACGAGGCGATCGACGTCGTGAAGCAGGCGATCGGCGGCATGCTGAAGCCCGAGATCCGGGAGCAGATCGTGGGCATCGCCGAGGTGCGCGACGTCTTCCGTTCGAAGCGCTTCGGAGACATCGCGGGATGCATGGTGACGGAGGGCACGGTGCGGCGCAGCAGCCCCATTCGCGTGCTGCGCGACAATGTCGTCATCTACGAAGGCGAGCTCGAGTCGCTGCGGCGCTTCAAGGACGATGTCGGTGAAGTCAAGTCCGGCACCGAATGCGGCATCGGCGTGCGTCACTACAACGACGTTCGCCCCGGCGATCAGATAGAGGTGTTCGAGAGGGTGCAGATCGAACGGAGCGCTTGACCGCCGGCGATGCGAAGCAGGGCCACGAAACGGGCCGTTCGGGTAGGAGACCACATCCAGCGCGAGCTCGCCGGCATCATCATGCGGGATCTCGCCGACCCCGAGGTCGGGCCGGCCACGCTGTCCGGAGTCGACCTCTCGCCGGATCTGCGCCAGGCGAGGGTCCAGGTCACGCCGGCGGAGGACAGCGACGGGCGTCGCACCGTCCGTGCCTTGAACCGTGCGGCCGCCTTCCTGCGCCGGCGCCTCGGGACCCGCGTCCGTCTGAAAGTGCTGCCCCGCCTGCGCTTCGTGTACGACCCGACCCTGGACGAGGCGCAACGCATCAGCGCCTTGCTCGATGAAGCGAAGCGCGAGGATTCCGGAGAGAATGCCTCCTGCGAAGAGCAGGTGCGGTGGAAGGCGTGAAGCGGCGGGAGCGCGCCGCTCTCCCCCGTCGCTGGATACCATCGTGGCGGCCGAAGCGTTATCGTGATGGCATGGTTCGAACCCGGATCCGGTTGACCGAAGAACAGGCTCGCGCCCTCGAGGCGCGGGCACGTATCGAAGAACGTTCGATGGCCGAGCCGGGGCGCGAGCTCGTCGCCGAGTACCCGGCTCGCCGGCAGGGCCCGGACCTCCGGGAGATCGCTCGCCGTGCACGCGGCCTCGAGGGACGTTTTCGATCGGGACACCCCGATCTCGCCGAGGAGCACGACCGCTATCTCCACGATGGGGAGGCGCTCGCGCGGGATGACGATCTCGCCCGCCAGGGGTACCGGCTGGTGCCGGGGCCCTGAGTCCCGTACCCGACGATGGCCCGCAGGCGCTTTCGACCGCGAGGACGCCGGATAGACGGCATTCTGGTCCTCGACAAGCCGGTGGGCATGGGTTCCAACGAGTCCCTCCAGGTCGTCAAGCGTCTGTTTCAGGCGAGAAAGGCGGGCCACACCGGCAGCCTCGATCGGCTCGCGAGCGGGCTGCTTCCCATCTGCATGGGAGAGGCCACCAAGATTTCGGGATTCCTGCTCAATGCCGACAAGCGCTACGAGACGAGCTTGCGGCTCGGAGTGCGCACCCGCACCGGAGACGCCGAGGGAGCGGTGGTCGAGACCCGCGCCGTTCCCCGCTACTCGAAGGCCCGCATCGAAAAGGTACTCTCCGAATTCGTCGGCGATACCGAGCAGATCCCGCCGATGCACTCCGCAGTCAAGCATCAGGGGCAGCGCCTGTACAAGCTGGCGCACCAGGGCATCGAGGTCGAGCGCAAGCCGCGCCCGATCCGCATCCACTACATCACGCTGCTCGACGCGCAGGAGCAGAGGCTCATCATCGATGCCAAGTGCTCCAAAGGCACCTACATCAGGACCCTCGCCGAAGACATCGGCGAGCGCCTCGGTTGCGGTGCGCACGTGGAAGCCCTGCGACGCCTGGAAGCCGGCCCCTTCGACATTGCATCCTCGGTTTCGCTGGACACGGTGCGGGAGCGCTCGGAAGAAGGGCTCGACGCGCTCGACGCACTGCTCCTGCCGGTGGAGGCGGGTCTGGCCGAATGGCCGGAAGTGCATATCCCGCCGCGTGTCGCCTACTACCTCGAACAGGGCCAGCCCGTGCTGGTGCCCCACGCGCCGACCCACGGTTTCGTGCGTATCCACGCGAAGCCCGGACATTTCCTGGGAGTGGGCGAGGTGCAGGACGACGGGCGGATCGCACCGCGCCGCCTGCTGCACGCACCGCCCGGTCGCGGCGACTCGGAACAGGGCCTGATTTGACGTGTGACGGGGCGTTGTTCGACATCGGACCGGTATGTAGAATACGCCGCCGTCCAATCCGAGGCTCCGGCGAGTCAGATGGCGCTTCAGGCGGCCGAGAAGGCCGAGATTGTCAGAACCTACCAGCGTGGCGATGCCGACACCGGCTCGCCCGAGGTCCAGGTGGCCTTGTTGTCTGCCCGTATCGGCCAGCTCACCCAGCACTTCAAGACCCACATTCACGACCACCACTCCCGACAGGGCTTGCTCAAGATGGTGAGCCAGCGCCGCAAGCTCCTCGATTACCTGCGACGCAAGGATGTGGAACGCTACCGGGACATCGTATCGCGGCTCGGATTGCGCCGATGATTGATGTCTCCGCGGGCGAGCGTTGCCGCGGCCGTTTCTGATGTGCGTGTGCCCCGAGGCCGCGAAGTAGTCGCCGCCGGACCTTCGTGTCCTCCTTTCCGTCCGGCGCCGGCCGGCCGCCCCGGAGCGGGAAGCACCGCGCCCGGCGTTCGATCCCCACTCGTTTACTCAGGATTCTCGATGGTCCCCATAAAGAAAACCGTTTCCTTCGGCGAGCGCATGCTGGTGCTCGAAACGGGCGAGATCGCCCGCCAGGCCTCGGGCGCAGTGCTGACCAGTCTCGGGGACACCACGGTGCTGGTGACCGTCGTGGGCGACAGGAGACCGGATTCAGGAAGGGACTTCTTCCCCCTCACCGTGGACTACGAAGAGCGGACCTATTCGGCGGGCAAGATCCCCGGGGGCTTCTTCAAGCGCGAAGGGCGGCCCAGCGAGAAGGCGACGCTCACCTGCCGCTTGATCGACCGGCCCCTTCGTCCCACCTTTCCCCACGGGTTCCGGCACGAGGTGCAGGTGATCGCCACCGTGCTCTCCCTCGATCCCGAGGTCGACCCCGACGTCCCCGCGCTGGTGGGCGCGTCCGCGGCGATCAGCCTTTCCGGCCTCCCCTTCAACGGACCCATTGCCGGCGCCCGGGTGGGGTACATCGACGGCAGCTACGTGCTCAACCCCACCCTGAGCCAGCTCGAGCGCTCGAAGCTCGACTTGGTGGTGGCCGGCACCGAATCCGCGGTGCTGATGGTCGAATCGGAGGCCGACGTACTTCCCGAAGGGGTGATGCTCGACGCGGTGCTCTTCGGCCACGATGCGATCCGGCCGATCGTCGACACCATCAAGGCGCTGGCCAAGGAGGCGGGAGCGCCGGCCTGGGACTGGCAGGCGCCGATCGAGGACGAAGCGCTTCACGACGCGGTGCGCAGCGCCTGCGGGACCTCGCTCCCGGATGCCTACCTCCTGCGCGACAAGATGGAGCGGCGGGAGCGCCTCTCCGCGCTGCGCGCGGAAGTCGTGGAAGAGCTCGCCGCTTCCGACGGCGAGGGCTGGTCCGACCAGGACGTGGCGGGCGCGGTCTCGAAGCTCGAGAAGTCGGTGGTGCGCGCACGGGCCATCAAGGGGGAGCCGCGCATCGACGGACGCGACGCGCGCAGCGTGCGCGACATCCGCGTTCGCACCGGGGTGCTGCCCCGCACCCACGGTTCGGCCCTGTTCACCCGGGGTGAGACGCAGGCCCTGGTGGTGACGACGCTGGGCACGGGCCGGGACGCCCAGCTCGTGGATGCGATCGAGGGCGAGCGCCGGGAGCCCTTCATGCTGCACTACAACTTTCCCCCCTTCTCGGTAGGCGAAGCGCGGCGGATCGGATCGCCAAAGCGACGGGAGATAGGTCACGGAAGGCTCGCGAAACGGGGGATCCAGGCGGTGATGCCGGACATGGAGGAGTTTCCCTACGTGATCCGCGTCGTATCGGAAGTGACCGAATCCAACGGCTCGAGCTCGATGGCGACGGTGTGCGGCAGCAGCCTCTCCCTGATGGACGCGGGGGTTCCGGTCAAGGCCCCGGTCGCCGGCATCGCGATGGGCCTCATCAAGGAGGGCGACGGCTTCGTGGTGCTCTCCGACATCCTCGGCGACGAGGACCACCTCGGCGACATGGACTTCAAGGTCGCGGGTACGCGCGATGGGATCACCGCCCTTCAGATGGACATCAAGATCGACGGCATCACCCGCGAGATCATGGACCGCGCCCTCGCCCAGGCCCGGGAGGGGCGTATCCACATCCTCGACGAGATGGCGAAGGTCATCGAGCAGCCGCGGGAAGAGATGTCCGAATACGCCCCGAGGATCATCTCGTTCCGGATCCACCCCGACAAGATCCGGGACGTGATCGGCAAGGGCGGGGTCACCATCCGCTCCATAACGGAAGAGACCGGCACCACCATCGACATCGACGACGACGGCACCGTGAGCATCGCCTCGGTGGACAAGGCGGCCGGAGTGGAGGCGCGGCGGCGCATCGAGGAGATCACCGCCGATGTGGAGGTCGGCAGAATCTACGCCGGCCGGGTGGCCCGTCTGATGGACTTCGGCGCTTTCGTCAACATCCTGCCCGGCAAGGACGGCCTCGTGCACATCTCCCAGATATCGAACGAGCGGGTGGAGAAGGTCAGCGACAAGCTGCGTGCAGGCGATATGGTGAAGGTGAAGGTGCTCGAGGTCGACAAGCAGGGGCGCATCCGGTTGAGCATGAAGGCGGTGGCCTGAGTCCCGGCCCGATCGGCGAAACGGGAGACGCGGAGAGCGGGAGCTCGACGCGCCCGGGCTTCAGGCCGGCACTTGCGCGGCCAGGAACGCAGGTATCCGCCGCTCCAGCCAGTATTCGGCCTCGGCGGGGCTCGCGCCGCCGATGAAGCCGACGTGGCCGCCTCTTTCGCTCAACTCGAGCGTCGTCGACTCCGAGAGCTCTTCCGCGCTCGGGATCACCGCTTCGCTCATGAAGGGGTCGTCGCGGGAGTGGATGACGAGGGTGGGCCGCGCGATGCCGCCGAGATAGCCGCGCGCGCTGGCGCGCAGATAGTAGTCGCGAGCGTCCCGAAAGCCGTGCAGGGGGGCGGTCACCGCGTCGTCGAAGGTGCTCATGGTGCGCCACGATCGATGGCCGGAGAGGTCGATCGGAGGCCGCTCCCACCGGCGGAACTTGGTCAGGAGCTTCCTGCGCATGAGGCGCAGCAGGTACCACTGGTACATCCTCGACAGGCCCCGGGTGAGGCGAGCGGCGGCGACGTCGAGCAGGAAGGGCACCGAGACCGCGACCGCGGCGTCGACCTCGGCCTCCGCGCCTCGCTCTCCGAGCCACTTGAGCAGCACGTTCCCGCCCAGCGAGTAGCCGGCGACGCAGAGCGGAGTGCCCGCTTCGCGCCGGCGCAGCTCCCGCACCACCCGTGAGAGATCGCCGGTCTCCCCCGAGTGGTAGCTGCGGGAGAGGCGGTTGGGCTCGCCGCTGCAGCCTCGGAAGTGCATCGCGGTCGCCCGCCACCCCATCGCGTCCATCGCGGCGAGCAACCCTCTCGTGTAGTGAGAGCGGCTGCAGCCCTCCAGGCCGTGCAGCACCAGCAGGCGGGGGCCTTCACGCCGGGTCGTGGAGTCGAGATCGATGAAGTCTCCGTCGTCCAGCTCCAGGCGTTCGCGCTCGACCGCGACTCGGGGAAGCGGGCGGAAGAAGGTGGGCCAGACCGTCTGCAGGTGGGGGGAGGAGAGCCACCAGGCGGCCCGGAACGCGCTGTCGACGCGCCGGCCGTGACGCGCCGTTTCCGATCGGAGGGCTCCCCCGGGATACGCAGCGGTGCTCGTCTGGTGGTACACCGGCGGTGGAACGAGGTTCAGGCGGCCTCGGAATCGCCGGAACCGGGCAGGGGTCGGAGATCGAGCTCGGGCCCGCGTGCGTCGCGCAGTCCGAGCCCGCCCGCGGCCACCGCCTCATCGGCGATGACGGCGAGCAGCTCCCACCGGTGGGGGTGCGCCGCCGGCGCAACGTTGACCACCTCTCCCGCCGGCCGAGGCTCCTCGCCCCCGCCACCCGCGTAGATCGTGTCGCCCGGCGAGGGCGCTTCGGCACACTCGAGCGCAGCGCGGTGGAGGCGCCGCTTGAGCCGGCCGAGGTACTCGGTGCGGGCGACGATCTCCTGGCCGGCGTAGCAACCCTTGCGGAAGCTCAGCCCGTTGACCGAGTGCAGGTGCAGCATCTGCGGCAGGAAGCGGTCGCTCGAAGAGGCGGGGATGTTTGCGATGCCGGCCCGGATATCGAGCAGGTCCCAGGCGAAGGCGCCCACCGGGACGGCATGCTCCCGGCAGCGATCCCACAGCGCCGTCGCGCGCTCGAGGGGGGCGATGACCTGGAACCTCGGTCGATCGCCGCGCAGCCGTATCGTCGTGCACTGGCCGGATCGGAGGGCGCGATCGGGCCGTTCGGGAAGGGAGCCGAGCTGGGTCTCGAGGCCTTCCGCCACCCGCGCTCCGGAGACGCCGAAGCGGACCGCGTCGCCCGAAGCGTCCGCAATGGTGACGCGGGCGCGCAGCACGTACCTGCGCAGGCGCGCCGTGATCGTCTCCTGGAGATCGGCGGGCAGCTCCAGGAAGTGGCGCTCTCCGATCTGCCAGATGCGGAAGAGGGCGAGCACCCGGCCCTTGATGCTGCACCACGCGCTGAGCTGGGTGCGCGTCTCGCCGAGCGCTTCGATGTCGTTGGTGAGCTGACCCTGAAGCAGGGTCCGGGCATCCGCCCCGTACACCGCGATCAGCCCCCGATGAGAGAGATCGGTGACGATGTCTCCGCGAAGGGCGGCCCCGGCCTCGCGCGCGGCGCGTTCCGGGGGCAGGCTGCGACCCGATGCGGTGCACGCACCGCTGCTTCGCAGGTGTTCGCGCCAAGCCGCGAGCATTGTCGACCTCTCCTGCATCGCCGCCCCGGGGGCTTCGGAGTATAGCGGGACGAAGCCGGGAAGCGCGGCAACGGAGAGGCGGCTCGGGCCCGGGCGCTCAGACCACGCGCACTCCGTCTCCCTGAACGGGTCTCGAAGCGCCCGCCGCGAACAGGTCCGATCCCCCGGACGAGAGCTCCCGGTAGCCGTTGATCGCGTCCCAGGGGTCCTGGAAGTCCTGCACCCAGCCGAGGAAGGGACGATGCAGCGAATAGCCGAGCAGGCGTGCGAGCTCCTCCGGCATCTCGCGGGCCCTCTCCGGCGGCACCGTCAGGTAGAAGTTCTGCTCCTGGCGCAGCCAGCCCAGGCAATAGCCCTGGAACATGCCGACGCGCCACTCGGAGGCAGTACGGTTGGCCCCGCCGCCGTGGTAGAGGCTGCCGACGAAGAAGCACACCGAGCCTTTGGGCATGACGGCCTGCACCGTCTCGGACTCCTCGGGCACCCGGGCGTCGTCCCAACGATGGCTTCCCGGTATCAGGCGCGTCGCCCCGTTCTCCGCGCTGAAGTCGGTCAGCGCCCAGAAGGCGGTGCAGCAGGCGTTGCGTTCGCTGGGGTGGGCGAGGGGATAGAGCAGATCGTCACGGTGCAGGGGCTGGACCGTCTCCCCGGGGCCGATGGCGGTTATGGAATTGGAGTTCAACTGGTAGTTGTCGCAGAAAGGCAGCAGGGCGATGTCCGCTGCCTGTTTCACTTTCGGGTGCAGGATGAATGCCGGGAGCTCTTTGCTCTTGGCAAAGAGCGAATGCAGCCGCTTGGTGCGGTAGCCCGAGAAGTCGCCGTTCCCGGTCGGCTTGCGCTCCATGTAGGGGCGAAGGTCGTCGAGCATTCGGTCGATGAGGTCATGTCCGATGACGTTCTCGAGTATCACGCAGCCGTCGCGATCGAGGCTGCTGCGGATCTCCTCCTCGCCGGCGGTGGCGCGGAGGCGTGGGATTCGAGGTTCGCTCATGGTGAGGTCTCCCGGGACAGGGTTCGTATCCGGAGGCCGGCGCGGCGCTCCCCTCGGGTATTGTAAGGTCTCCCGCCCGCGGAGAGATCCGGGGAAGGGCGGCGGCACCGCCGGCCGGAGTCCCGGATGCGTCGCTCGACCGCGCTCTTCGCTTCGGGACTGCGCGGCGAGCAGGCACCGACATGGAAACGCGAGGTCTGCGCGCAGCCCTCGTACACCGGATGCATTCTCTCCCGCGTTCCGGCTCCGGCCTCCACCGGGGTCTCCTCGGCGTCGATCCCGAGCGTGGCCGGAGCCCCGCCGAGGCGCGACGGATCAGACGGCATCCCGCATGACCGGAAGCGTCCCGCCATCGGCCGCAAACAGGTGGCAGAGCTCCGCCCGGAGCCCGATCGACATCTGGCCGCCCACGGGGCTCGCTACCGGACTGCCATCGCGCTTGGCCACCACGGGCCCGGCCGGATGGTCGGGCGCATAGAGGTAGCTGACCCCGCCCAACTGCTCCACGAACTCGATGCTCGTCTCGAGCGCCAGCGGTGCCGCCTCACCCGGAAACAGGTGCTCGGGCCGGATACCCACGACAATGTCATCCCCCGCCCGCACGTCGGTCGCGCTCACGGGCAGAACCATCTCCCCCGGGTGCATGCCGGGAACCTCGATCCGGACGAGGTCACCCTCGCGCCCGGCCACCCGGGCCGTCAGGAAGTTCATCCTGGGAGAGCCGATGAACCCCGCGACGAAACGATTTCGCGGTGCGTTGTAGACCTCGACCGGTGTTCCGACCTGTTCCAGGTAACCTTCGCGCATGACCACGATGCGATCCGCCAAGGTCATGGCCTCGGTCTGATCGTGGGTCACGAACACCATGGTCGCGCCAAGGGACCGGTGCAGCTTGGCGAGCTCCAGGCGCGTCTGGACCCGAAGCTCCGCATCGAGGTTGGAGAGCGGTTCGTCGAACAGGAACACATCCGGATCGCGCACAATGGCCCGGCCGATTGCCACCCGCTGCCGTTGTCCGCCCGAAAGCTCATTCGGTTTTCGCTCCAGCAGGTCCCCGAGCTGCAGTATCTCCGCCGCACTACGG
>CAYFYD010000038.1:0-15469 GCA_964347195.1 uncultured Ectothiorhodospiraceae bacterium | reverse complement strand
TCGACGGTCGTGCCGGTCCTGCCGCGGGACCCGACGAGCAAAATGAGAATTGCTGGCGTTCGGGTACCCCGGCTGATAACGGGTACCCCGGCTGATAACATGCACCGAATCCCGGTTCCCGAGCGCGGATGCCCCATGGCCGGCCACAGCAAGTGGGCGAACATCCAGCACCGAAAGAAGGCGCAGGACGCCAAGCGAGGCAAGCGCTTCACCCGGTTGCTTCGCGAGGTAGGGGTGGCGGCGCGCCAGGGCGGCCCCGATCCCGGTGCGAACGCACGCCTGCGCCTGGCGATCGATCACGCGGTGTCGGGCAACGTCCCGAAGGACACCATCGAGCGCGCCATCCACCGGGCGGCGGGGGACGGCGACCAGCAGAGCATCGAGGAAGTGCGCTACGAGGGCTACGGGCCGGGCGGGGCCGCGGTGATGGTCGAGTGCATGACCGACAACCGCAACCGCACTGTGTCGGAGGTACGCAACGCGTTCGTCAAGCAGGGCGGCAATCTCGGCACCGGGGGCTCGGTCTCCTACCTCTTCACCAAGGTCGGACAGTTGAGCTTCCCGCCCGGTACCGACGAGGAGCGCATCATGGAAGCGGCGCTGGAGGCGGGGGCGGAAGACGTGGTCAGCAACGAGGACGGCAGCGTGGATGTGATCACCGGGATGGAGGACTTCCCGGAGGTGCGTGACACGATCATGGCGGCCGCGCTCGAGCCCGTGCACGCGGAAGTCACGATGCGGCCCGCCAACAGCGTGTCGCTCGAAGCGCGGGACGCCGAGCGCATGGTCCGGATGCTCGACCAGCTCGAAGACCTGGACGACGTCCAGCAGGTCTACTCCAACGCCGACATCTCCGAAGAGATCCTGGCCAGCCTCGATTGAACCGCCTTCGCGCATCGCAGCTCGCCCATTCGCGTCCGACCGGCCGGTGAGCGGCGCGAACCCCCGCAGCGTCCGCATTCTCGGGATAGACCCGGGCTCGCGCAGCACCGGATACGGCATCATCGACTCTGGAACGGGCCGCCTGTCTCACGTGGCGAGCGGATGCATCGCGGCGCGCGGCGATCGTCTCGGCGACCGCCTGCGGCGGATATTCGATGCCCTCTCGGAGATCGTGGCGGAGCATCGGCCCGAAGAAGTAGCGGCGGAGACGGTGTTCGTGCACCGCAACGCCGACTCCGCCCTGAAGCTCGGCCAGGCAAGAGGGGCGGCACTGCTCGCCGGCCTGACGCAGGGCATACCGCTCTTCGAGTACTCGCCCAACCAAGTCAAGCAGGCGGTGACCGGACGCGGGCACGCCGGCAAAGAGCAGGTGCAGCACATGGTCAAGGTACTGCTCGGAGTGACGCGAACGCCGCCCCGAGATGCTTCCGATGCGCTCGCGGTCGCCATCTGCCACGGCCACATTCGCGAAACGGCGGCCCGGATGCATCGTGCCGCGCGGCGCGAGAGCGGCGTGGTCCGGTGATCGGATGGCTGAGAGGCGTGGTGCGCGACAAGCGCCCGCCTCGTCTGCTGCTCGACGTGCACGGCGTGGGCTACGAGCTGGAAGCGCCCATGACCACCTTCTACCGCCTACCGGCCACGGGAGAGGGGGTGGAGCTGTTCGTGCACGAGGTCCTGCGTGACGACGCGAGGGCGCTCTACGCCTTCACCACCGTGCGCGACCGTGACGTGTTCCGACTGCTGCTGCGGGTGAACGGGGTGGGCGCCAGACTCGCGCTCGCGGTCCTTTCGGGCATGGACAGCGCAACCCTTGCCCAGTGCGTGCTCCAGGGAGACACCGCGAGCCTCTCCCGCCTTCCCGGCATCGGCCGGAAGACGGCGGAACGTCTGGTGCTCGACCTGCGAGACCGCCTCGCGGTGCTGCCGCCGCTGCCGGCCGCCGGGGCGGACGCCGCAGCGCCCGCGCCCGCGGCGCCCGCCGACGCCGCGTCGGAGGCGGTCGACGCGCTGGTCGCCCTCGGCCTCAAGCCGGCGGAGGCGAGCCGGCGGGTGCGCACCGTGCACACCGAGGGGGCGGGCGCCGAGGAGCTCATTCGCCGCGCGCTGCAATCCATGGTCAAGTGAGACGGGCGACGCTACGATAGCGGATCGACTGCGGACCGCAGCGACCAGGTCTCCCGTTCAACCCCCGCCCGGCGAGAGCTCGAGCCCCCTCCGCCGGCGCGCAGACTGCGTCCCGGACCCTGGATGGATTGGTTTTCGATGAAAGTCAGGTGATGGACGCCGCAAGAGCCGTAGGCGCCGAGTCGAGTCCGGAGGAGGAAGCGCAGGAGCGCACGCTCCGGCCCTCGCGTCTGCGCGACTATGTCGGCCAGACCAGGGTCCACGAGCAGATGGCGATCTTCATCGCGGCGGCCTCGGGGCGCGGCGACGCCCTGGACCACCTCCTCGTCTTCGGCCCTCCCGGGCTCGGCAAGACCACCCTCGCCCACATCGTCGCCAACGAGCTCGGGGTGAACCTCCGGCAGAGCTCGGGACCGGTGCTCGAGCGTTCCGGCGACCTCGCCGCCCTGCTCACCAACCTCGAGCCGCGCGATGTGCTCTTCATCGACGAGATCCACAGCCTCAACCGGATGGTGGAGGAGATCCTCTACCCGGCGATGGAGGACTATCAGCTCGACATCGTCATCGGCGAGGGCCCCGCCGCGCGCTCGATCAAGCTGGACCTCCCGCCCTTCACTCTGATCGGCGCGACCACCCGGGCCGGTCTGCTGACCTCGCCGCTGCGCGATCGCTTCGGCATCGTGCAGCGTCTGGAGTTCTACGACCAGCCGCAGCTCGCGCGCATCGTGCGGCGCTCGGCCCGGATCCTGGGAGTGGAGGTGGACGAAGACGGCGCGCGGGAGCTGGCGCGGCGCTCGCGCGGCACCCCGCGCGTCGCCAACCGGCTCCTGCGCCGGGTACGGGACTACGCCGAGGTCCGTGGGGACGGACGGATCGGCGCGGACACCGCGCGCGACGCCCTCGAGCTGCTGGAAGTGGACGCGGCGGGCTTCGACGTCATGGATCGCAAGCTGCTGGAAGCGGTCGTGCACAAGTTCGACGGCGGACCGGTCGGTGTGGACAACCTGGCCGCGGTGGTCGGCGAGGAGCGCGGCACCCTGGAGGACGTCGTCGAGCCCTACCTGATCCAGCAGGGCTACCTGATGAGGACACCCCGCGGCCGGCTGGCGACCCGCCACGCATGGCAGCACCTGGGCCTAGAGGCACCCACCGAGATCCCGGCGCCCCGCTCCGGGGACCTCTTCCACCCTGTCGAGTCATGACCCGCGCCGGTGGTGCATTCCGGTCGTGCGGGCTGCCCCGAACCCCGGCGTCCTCGCTGCGAAGCACGACAGGGGAGGCAACGCGGGCTGAAAGCCGGAGGGGCGCCACCGGGCGGACGCCTCCGTCGCTGCGGTGCCGGGCACGGGATCCAGGCAATCAACCCGCCCCGACCCGAGGAGACCGCCGGTGAACGAGCTCGTGAGCACGGACCTCTCTCTCGTGGAGCTCGTCTGGAACGCGAGCTTCCTCGTCCAGCTCGTCATGCTGGTGCTTCTGGTCGCGTCGTTCGGATCCTGGACGATGGTCTTCCTCAAACGCGCCTACATCCACCGGGAGCGCAGCGCCGCCGATGCCTTCGAGGAGCAGTTCTGGTCCGGCCAGGACCTGCTTGCGATCTACAGCCGCATAAACTCCCCCCAGTACGAGCCGCTCGGGCTCGAGCGCATCTTTCACTCCGGGTTCCGCGAGTTCGCCAAGCTCCGCAAGCAGAAGGGCCTCGACCCCCGGCTGGTCCTCGAGGGCACCCAGCGCGCGATGCGCGTCTCGCTGAGCCGGGAGATCGAGGCCCTCGAGACGCACCTGCCCCTGCTCGCGACCATCGGCTCGACCAGCCCGTACATCGGGCTCTTCGGCACCGTGTGGGGGATCATGAACTCCTTTCGTGCCCTGGGAAACATCCACCAGGCGACGCTCGCCCACGTGGCGCCGGGGATTGCCGAGGCGCTGATCGCCACCGCGATGGGCCTGTTCGCGGCCATTCCGGCGGTCATCGCGTACAACCGCTTCGCGTCGGACGTCGAACGCCTCTACAGCCGTTACGACAACTTCATCGAGGAGTTCACCGCCATCCTGAACCGCCAGACGCACGGTTGAGAAGCACCGGCGCGCACTGTCGAGTCCCGTCACCCAGGTAAGGAACATTGGCCCGAACCTACCGCCGGCGACCCATCTCGGAGATCAACGTGGTGCCCTACATCGACGTGATGCTGGTGCTGCTCGTGATCTTCATGATCACCGCCCCCCTGCTGACGCAGGGCGTGAAGGTGGACCTGCCGCGGGCGGCGGCCGAGCCGATCGCACGGAGCGAGGCCGAGCCGCTCGTCATCAGCGTCGACAGCCGCGGCGACTACTACATCAACTACGGGGAGAAGCGCGACGAGCCCCTGGAGCCGGGAGCGCTCGCGGCGAGGGTGGGCGCTCTGATCCGCCACCGTCCCGGCCTGCCGGTACTGGTGCGCGGAGACCGCAACGTCTCCTACGGCGACATCGTCGTCCTGATGAGTCTGCTTCAGGGGGTCGGGGTGCCGAGCGTGGGCCTGATGACCGAGCCCGGCTTCTCGCGCTGAAGGTGCACGGCGTGCCGCGGACTCGAGGTTGAGGCCCAGGGCGTGAGCTTCCGGCGCATATTCGACAACGCCAGTGCGCTGCTGCTCGCCACGGCGGTCCACGTGGTCCTGCTGGGGGTCCTCCTCGTGAGCCTGGATTGGCGACCGCGGGCGGTCGACACGCCATCGCCGTCCCCGGTGCAGGCGGTGGTGCTCGACGCGGGCCGGGTCGCGGCGGAGGTGGCAGAGCTCGAGCGTGAAGAGGTCCGGGAGCGGGAGCGCGAGCAGGAACGGGTCGAGACCATGGAGCAGGCGGCGGAGGATGCCCGGAAGAGGCGCCTGTCCGAGGAACGCCGGCTGGTCCAGGTCCAGGAGGAGCTCTCCGAGCTCAGAGATGAACACGAAAAGACCCTGCGTTCGCGCAGCCGTGAAGAGGAGGAGCGTCTCGACGAGCTGCAACGAGAGCAGCGGAGGCAACTGGAACGGATCGAGCAGCTCAAGCGCGAAGAGTCGGAGCTCTCCCGACAGCGCGAGGCGGAGCTCGAGCAGCTCGCGATGGAGACCTCGGTGCTCGAAGAACAGAAGCGCCGGGTCGAGGAACAGGCCCGTCTCGCGGAGGCGCAGAAGCTGCGCATCGAGCAGGAGTTGCGCGAAGCCGAGGAACGCAAGCGTGCCACGGAGAAGGAGAGACGCCGGATCGAGGCGCAGCGAAAGCTCGCGGAAGCGGAGGAGAAGCGCAAGGCGGAGGAGCAGAGAAAGCGCGAGGAGGAGCAGCGCCGGGCGGAAGAGGCGAGGAAGCGCGCGGAGGCCGAGGCGCAGGAACGCGAGGAAGCGCGCCGCGCGGACGAAGCGAAGATCGCCCTCGAGAGCGCGCTGGCGGAGGACGAGGAAGAGCTCGCGCGCGCCCAGGCGCGCTTGCGCGACAAACTGCTGGCAGAATACAGTCTCGCGATCAAGGCGACGGTGGAGAGGAACTGGATTCGCCCATCGGGCGCACCAGCGAGCCTCTCCTGTACCGTGCGTGTGTCGCAGGCGCCAGGCGGAGACGTGACGAAGGTAGAAATCATCGAGAGCAGCGGCGACCGGGCCTTCGACAGCTCGGTGGAGACGGCGGTGTGGAAGTCCTCGCCATTGCCCCTGCCGAAGGACCAGGATCTGTTCCGCCGCGATCTGCAGTTCGTGTTCGATCCCGAGGGCTGAACCCTTGAACAAGCGCAGGTGCCTGAACGGAGCCAGGGTCTGGCTGGGTCTCGTACTGCTGATGGCGGCCGCGGCCGCGGCATCCGAGGAGATCCTCACCATACGGATCACCCGGAGCATCGAGGGAGCCGAGCCGATCGCGGTGGTGCCCTTCGGATGGCATGGCGCGGGGGAGCCGCCGGAGCGGCTCGCGCAGATCGTCGCCGACGACCTCGCGCGTACCGGGCGCTACGTGCCCGTCCCCTACGCGGACCTGCCGAGCCGGCCGGCGCGGGCGGCGGAGGTCGACTTCAACGACTGGCGCATCCTCGGCACCGCCAACCTCGTCATCGGCCACGTCGCGAGCCCGCAGCCCGGTCTCTACCGGATTACCTTTCGCCTCTTCGATGTGTTCCGCGCCCGGCAGCTCACGGGGTTCGAGTTTCGGGGGGTGACGGGCAGCGAGCTCCGGAGCTACGCGCACCGGATAAGCGACATCGTCTACGAAGCGCTGACCGGCGAACGGGGCGCCTTCGATACCCGCATCGCCTACGTCACCGAAGGGCAGGACGAGGAGGGCGAGAAGCGTTACTCCCTTCGCATCGCGGACAGCGACGGCCACAACCCCCTCACCATCCTCAGGTCGGATGAACCGGTAATGTCCCCCGCGTGGTCGCCGGACGGGCAGCGTCTCGCCTATGTCTCCTTCGAGAACGACACGCGCCGGATCTACATCCAGGACCTGTCCACCGGGGAGCGCTCGCCGGTGTCCGGTTTGCCCGGACAGAACGGCGCCCCCGCGTGGTCGCCCGACGGCGGGCGGCTCGCCCTGACCATCTCCAAGGACGGCAATTCCGAGATCTACATCCTCGATCTCGCCAGCCGCCACCTGCGACGAGTGACGCGCAACAGCTCGATCGACACCGAGCCGGCGTGGTCGCCGGACGGAAGCACCCTCGCCTTCACCTCCGACCGCAGCGGCCACCCCCAAGTCTACACCGTCGACGTGGCGGGCGGCAGTCCGGTTCGACTCACCTTCGACGGAAAGTACAACGCCCGCCCCCGCTACTCTCCCGACGGCAGCACGCTCGCCCTCGTACACCAGGGCGGGCACGAGTTCCGGATCGCGGTGTTCGATCTCGAGAGCGGCGAGATCCGGGTGCTCACCGAGACCGAGCTCGATGAGTCGCCCAGCTTCGCGCCCAATGGGAGTATGATCCTCTACGCGACCGTCGAGAGCGATGCCACCACCTTGGCCGCGGTCTCCACGGACGGCCGCATGCGCCAGCGGCTCGGCGTGCAGCAGGGCGGGGTACGCGATCCGGCATGGTCACCGTATCGCCGTCCCTGAGCAGAGCGCATCGAGTTCGAGCATCATCAAGCACCCCCAGGAGAAACCATGCAAAGACGCATACTGAAGCGGCTGACCCTCATTGCGGCCGCCACTGTCCTGCTCGGCGCCTGCGAAGGCCCGATGGACACCAGGGAAGACGAAGGCATGGGAGCCGAGGTCGTCGAGGGAACGGTGGAGGAGGAGGCCATGGGCGGCGACATCACCACCCAGGGCATCGGTGACGAGGGAGCCTTTCAGGGTCATCCGCTCGACGACCCCGCCAGTCCGCTGTCCCAGCGCACCATCTACTTCGCCTTCGACAGCAGCCACGTCGAAGAGGAGAACCGTTCGATCATCGAGGCGCACGCGCTGTGGCTGGCACGGCATCCGGGCGCCAGCGTGACCCTCGAAGGGCACGCCGACGAACGCGGCACGCGCGAGTACAACGTGGCACTGGGAGAGCGTCGTGCGAGCGCGGTTCGACAGCTCCTGGCGCTGACCGGCGCGTCGGGTGGGCAGATCAAGACCATCAGCTACGGCGAGGAGCGCCCCGCGGTCGAAGGCCACGACGAATCGGTATGGCGTTTCAACCGGCGGGTCGAGATCGTCTACCGCAGCCGCGAATAGAGCTTGACGCCGGCCCGCATATCTCACCGGCCTCCCGTTGCGGACGCCGATCCGCTCTCGGTGAGCGGGCGTACCCCCTCGAGCCACTTCGACATAGTCACCACTACCTGCAACGCTGCGCAGTCCCTGCTTCGCTTGCCGGCCGGGCAAGCCATCCGTGGCTTGCCCGCTCAGCCGGGCGAAGCGCCCCCGGCGCTTCGCCCCGGCACCGCGAGCCCGCACACGTCTCTCGGTCCGTGCACCCGCTTTCCAAGGCGTCTCGACGCCCTCGCCACGAAGATCGGTGCGCTATGCGGGCTGGCCGAGCTCGCCAGGTGCGGGGCGCTTCGTCCCGTTTTCGTCGCCGGTCTGGCCCTCGTCCTTGCGGCCGCACCGGCCACGTCTCCCGGCCAAGCCGACCTCGAGGCGCGGCTCGAGCGCGTGGAACGTCTTCTGGAAGGCGGCGCGCTGGTACAGATGCTCGGGGACCTGGAGACGCTGCGCAGCGAAGTGCAGGCGCTGCGCGGCGAGGTGGAGGTGCAGTCCAACACTCTTGCACAACTGAGGGCACGCCAGCGCGAGCTGTACCTGGGCCTCGACCAGCGCCTTCTCCGGATCGAAGCGGCGGGACCGGACCCGACGGCGGCTGCAACACCGCCTTCCGGCCGCGAGACCCTGCCGCCCGCAGGCGAGGAACCCGACCCGACGGGGCCGCCGGAGCCGGGCTTCGACGAGCTGTCGGCAATCGTGCTTTCTTCGACCGAGCCCGAGAGTGCGGCCATGCCGGCGGCAGTCGTCGAGACCGCGTCCACCGAGGCCCCGAGCCCGGGCGAGACGGCCGCGGGCGCTGCGGCGTCCGGGGACGAAAGCGATCCGGTGGCGCTCGCGGTCGCCGCCGATCCCGTCAAGGAGCAGCAGGACTACCAGGCCGCGTTCAATCTCCTGAAGAACGGGCGCTACGACGATGCGGCGAGGGCGTTTCGCTCCTTTCTCGGCGCCTACCCCGGCGGCGAGTTCGAGGACAACGCGCGCTACTGGCTGGGAGAGACCTACTATGTCACCCGCCAGTTCGAGGCCGCTCTTCAGGAGTTCCAGGGGGTGATCGCGCTCTTCCCCCAGAGCCCGAAGCTCACCCACGCCATGCTCAAGGTCGGCTACATCCACCATGAGTTCGGCCGCACCGCGCAGGCGAGGCAGGCCCTTCTGGATCTGGTCGAGCGCCACCCCGACTCCACCGCGGCCGGACTCGCCCGAAAGCGCCTGAAACGACTCCAGTCGCAATAGGGGCACACCGGCGCAC
This sequence comes from uncultured Ectothiorhodospiraceae bacterium, assembly GCA_964347195.1. Lineage (GTDB taxonomy): Bacteria > Pseudomonadota > Gammaproteobacteria > HK1 > HK1 > JAJEAD01. Next base: position 6,453 of record CAYFYD010000038.1, on the reverse strand, counting down.
CCGGCCCGCGCAGGACCACTCAGAAGTCGAATGCCGGGGTCAGGCGATGGACTTCCGCGCCCCCTTCCGCCCTTCCCGCGCAAGCCTGCCCTCGACCCCGATCGGGGGCGGGAATCCATCCCGGTCAACCAATCCCGAAGCTCGGAGTCCGAAGCCGTCAAGCCGGCTTCTGAAGAGCCCTGCCCGTGCGTGTCGGCCCCGCGACATCGGAACCGGGACGTGGTCTAATCGGGGGGTGGTCGTTTCGGCGCGATTCGATTGCCGGGCCGGGCGGCGCTCCCCTCGCCTCGTCCGGGCCGGTCGCCGTCGCCGGAGCTCTGGTGCGGCGACCGGATCAATCCCTGATTTGCCGTGAATTTCGTTCGCGACTGGTTCGACCGCCACCTCGCCGATCCGCAGGTCATGGGCCTCGCGATCGTGCTGGTGGTTGCCACCGCGCTGGTGGTGATGACCGGGAACATGCTGGCGCCGGTGATCGCCGCGGTAGTCATCGCCTATCTTCTGGAAGGCCCGGTGACCCTGCTCGAGCGCTACCGCGCCCCCCGTCTGGCCGGCGTCCTGGTGGTCTTCTGCGGCTTCATGTTCTTCCTGTTCCTGGTGATTTTCGCCCTGCTCCCTCTGCTGTCGCGTCAGACGACCCAGCTCATGCAGATTCTGCCCACCATGCTGATGCGCGGACAGGACGCACTGCTCAAGCTGCCGGAAACCTATCCGGAGCTCTTCTCCGAAGATCAGGTCCTCAAGCTCATCGACCAGATCCGGAACGAGGCGCTCGGGTTCGGACAGCAAGTGGTCTCGCTGTCCCTGTCCTCGGTGACCGGGGTGATCACCTTGCTCGTATACCTGTTTCTGGCACCGCTGATGGTGTTCTTCTTCCTCAAGGACAAGCACCGGATCATCGCCTGGACAACCCGCTTCATGCCCGACGAGCGGCGCCTGCTCCACCACGTGTGGGGGGATGTCGATCGACAGATCGGCAACTACGTGCGAGGCAAGTTCATCGAGATCCTGATCGTGTGGCTGGGGAGCTACGTTACTTTCTCCCTCATGGGCTTGCAGTTCGCGATGCTGCTCGGGGTCGCGGTGGGCCTGTCGGTCCTGATCCCCTATGTCGGGGCGATCGCAGTCACCGTGCCGGTGGCCTTCGTCGCCTACTTCCAGTGGGGGCTGACCTCGGAGTTCGCCTACCTGATGATCGCCTACACGATCATCCAGGTGCTGGACGGGAACGTGCTGGTGCCGCTCCTGTTCTCGGAGGTGGTCGATCTGCACCCGGTGGCGATCGTCACCGCGGTGCTGATGTTCGGCGGACTCTGGGGGTTCTGGGGCGTGTTCTTCGCGATCCCGCTCGCCACCGTGGTGCAAGCGGTACTGAAGGCATGGCCCGACATACCGAAAGCGGCGCCGGCCGTACCGGAAGAGGAATCGAAATCGAGCTCGACCTGACCCACCCGGGCCGGCTCAGGTGATGTCGCGGTGGCGGACGATGACGCCGCCGGAGCGGGGCATGAGCGCCGCGCCGACACGTTCCACCACGAACACCGAGCGATGACGCCCTCCGGTGCAGCCGACAGCTACGGTCAGACTGGCACGCGAGTCGCTTTCGAAGGCCGGGACCCACTGCCGCAGAAAGACGCACAGGCTCCGCACCATCGCCGCCGCAAGGGGCTCGGACTCCATGAAAGAGACGACCGCGGGATCCTTGCCGGTCAGGCCGCGCAGCCCTGCCTCCCAGTAGGGATTGGGCAGGCACCTCACATCGAACACGATGTCGGATTCTTCGGGGACCCCCGACTTGTACCCGAAAGACAGCAGGACGAGTCTCACGCCGGACTGCGGCCGGAATCGCCGTCGGCCAGGAGGGTGAACACCTCTTCCGGACCGCACGCGTGGCGCAGCGAACCCCGAAGCGCTTCGGCAGAGAACAGGCGCGCGAGCATTGCAAGCATCTCGATGTGCTCCCCCGTGCACGCTTCGGGCACCACGAGCCCGAAGACGAGGTCGACTCCAGCGCCGTCGGGCGCATCGAAGTCGATGCGGTCGTTCGCCCGGATAAAGGCGCCGCACGCCTCCTCGAGGCCCGGAACCCGAGCGTGGGGAAGGGCGACGCCATGGCCGAGCCCGGTGCTGCCGAGACGCTCCCGCGCGCAGAGCTGGTCGAAGACGAGGCGCTGCGACGAGGACTTCCCGTCCCGGGCCAGGAGTCCACTCAGCATCTCCAGCGCCCGCTTGCGGCTGGTCAAATCCCCTCCGACCATGACGCGCTCGGGTGCGAGCAGCTCGGAAATTCGTATCGCCACCGGGAATCCGCGAAAACCTGCGACCGTCACGGGCGCGGGGCCGGCACCGGCCCTGGTCGAGCGCCCTACCCTCTGCGCCCTCTCTCGTCGCGATGATGGTTGCAGAGCTTCTCTTTGTGACGCTTGATCTGTCGGTCCAGCTTGTCCACCAGCGCATCGACGGCCGCATGCATCCCTTCCCCCGCCGCATCGGCATGAAGCTGCCGTCCGGAGACGTGCACCGTCGCCTCTGCACACTGCGACTGTTTCCCCGGCCTCAGGGTGACGTACACGTTGGTGACGTGATCGAAGTGCCGCTCGAGTCGTTGCAGCTTCGTCGAAACGTAGCGGCGCAATCGCTCGCTGATGTCGAAATGTTGACCGCTGATGTGCACTTGCATGGTTCTACGGGGTTCTCCTGGACCGGACGGGGCGATGCGCTCGCGCGCCTGCACGCGCACCCCGGTGGAAAGGTCTCCGCCTCACGAATCCTGCCGGTGCTTCGTGGCGGAGGCACCGATGACCCGGACAGGCCGGGACCGCGCTCTTGACTTCGTGTGCGTCCACGGCGCTCTCGGGGAGAATTCGCCCACCGCAGGCTGCCATGCGGGAATTGTAGCAGCCTCCCGGGTCCGCCGCCGGGCTCACATGGAGATCTCGAACTCGGATCCCAGATACACCTCGCGCACCCGCTGGTCGCGCAGGATCGCATCGGGACGCCCTGCGGCGATGATCCGGCCCTCGTTGACGATGTAGGCGCGGTCGCAGATTCTCAGCGTCTCGCGCACATTGTGATCGGTAATCAGCACGCCGATCCCGCGCTGGCTCAGGTAAGCGATGGTTCCCTTCAGGTCCTGTATGGAAATGGGATCCACTCCCGCGAAGGGCTCGTCGAGCAGGATGAACCGCGGCTCGAGCGCGAGTGCGCGAGCGATCTCCACGCGCCGGCGCTCGCCACCGGAGAGAGCGTCCCCCTGCTGCGCCTCCAGGTGGGCAATGTGCAGCTCGTTCATCAGAGCATCCAGGACCTGACGGCGCTGGGTGGCGCCGAGGTCCTTTCGCACCTCCAGGATAGCGAGAATGTTGTCCGCCACGCTCAGCTTGCGGAATACCGAGGGCTCCTGCGGCAGATAGCCGAGCCCCATGCGCGCGCGGGTGTGAACGGGATACCCGGTGAGGTCGTTCTGGTCGAGGTGGACGCTACCCCCATCGCAGGAAATCAGTCCGGTGATCATGTAGAAGCTGGTCGTCTTGCCGGCCCCATTGGGCCCGAGCAACCCGACCACCTCGCTGCTCTGCACCGAGAGGCTCACGTCGTTGACCACCGTACGCCCGTGGTAGCGCTTCGCGAGCCGGTGAGCGGCAAGGACGCTCAAGGACCTGCACTCTTCTTGGGCTTTATCGTGATCCTGACTCGATCCGTCTCCTGCGCAGGCTGAGAGCCCGGTGCGGCGGGACGGGAATGCGCCTTGAGACGGCCATGGTGCGAGTCGTACTCGATGCGGGCCGCGCTCATCTGATCGGCGCCCTGGCCGTAGGTGGCGCGGCCGAGGAGCACGATGAGATCGTAGTCGGCGAAGTACTCGAGCCGATCCGCCTTGGCGCTGTGATACTGCTCCGAGCCATCCGGCAACTGGCGCATGGAAGCAGGGTTTCCGAGTGACACCAGCTTGACGAACTCATCGTCCGCATTGAGGTAGATCCGAATGGTGTCTCCGGTGATACGGAGCGTGCCCTGGACGATGACCGCATTGCCATGGTAGACACTGACCCGGTCGTGCTCCCCCGCTTCCGCCCGGTCCGCCTCGATGCCGATCGGCTGATCGCGGTCTGATGAGAGTGCCGCCGCCTCCGGGACGAGCAGCAGCCCGAGCGCGGCCAACACCACCCTCGCCAAGCGCTTCGAGCTCCGGATCCCGAGGTTGGCCCGCATTGCTCGCCGGCCTCCCGATGCGGACGCCGGCGCCAGAGCGCCGGGCGGGTGTACTCCCTCGTGCCCCTTCGACCTGGTCACCACTATGTCTTCAGTGTCTCTCCGTCCGCGCCTCCGCCCCGCACGGCGTCTCGACGCCCGCAGATCACGAAGCTCAGGTCGAGCAATGCGGACCAGGGCCTGTTGACACTCGCGACCTCCGCTCCCATGTGATGTGCGGAAATCAAGGAGTTACAGCTTGTCGCGTGGGCATCGGAGGAGCATCGGCTCAGTGGCGACTCCGCGCTGACTTCTTGATCTCGTGAGCTACCAACACGATGACGACGGATAGTGTGAACACGCCCTAGAGAAGCGGTGCATCGCGATCGAAGACGGTGTGTACCTGGGAGAGCAGCTCGAGTCGGCCCTTCTCCAACCACGCCCGCATCCCGACTCCGCGGGAACGGCTGTGACGGGTGGTTATCACCACCGGCTGATCGGTCTCTCCGTAGTCCGTTTCGGTCAGCACGCGCATGTCTCGCGTCTCGATCTCGATGCGCGGCTCTCCGTCGCGGCTATTACGCCAGATGAACACTTCCCCCTGCAACAGCATCACGTCCCCGCTCGCGGACAGCCAGCCTCGTTCGGCGCGCGCCTGCCAGGGCACTGCATCGCCCCGGTACATCACAAGCCGGGGCTCGACGAACTCCCGGTTGCCGGTGTCGGGAAAGTGGGCCATGTACACCGCCTCGATGCGTTGTCGGGGCTGTCCCTCCTCATCTCTCATCGTGGTGACGAAGTTCTCGACAACGTAGTCCGGCACCTGGACCGGAGGATCCGAAGTCGAGAGAAGGCGAGGTTCGAGGTCGTGCAGCATCCACGCGCTGCACGCAGCGAGGATGAGCAGCGCCACGAGCGCGGCGTGTTGGGGACTCACTCTGCGAGCGCTCCTGGTCACGGTCGCGGTTCCTCGGCGCTTCAGGATTGTGGAGTCGCGACGAGCGTCCTCCCGGCTATCGCCCGGAGCATCGGACGATGATACCCGAAGCGGCCCCGGCGCACGCCTGACTCTCACGTTGGCACAGGGCCATCCCGAAGTCGGAGACATCCCACTGATCCGCCCTGGGTTCCAGCGGCAGTTTGAACAAGGTTGTTTTATATTTGAAATCAATCGGTTATGACAGAAAACAAGATGATCCTGCACATTGGCAGGGCTCTTCGGAAGTCGAGCTTCGGGGTTCGAACATCGACTTCCGAACGGTCCTGGCTACCCTTCGACCTCCGTGGACTCGGCTGGCGTCTGTGGGTGAGACTCGGGTGCCGTGGACGCGCGCTGGGCACTGGTTCGCAGTTGGCTGGGTGAAGTACTGAGGGCGACTCCGCGCCCCGGGATCACGCACGCCTCGGAAGACGCGAGCTTCCGGCGTTATCTTCGTGTCCAGGCGGGGGATGACGTCTATGTCGTCATGGACGCCCCTTCCGGAGGCCGCAGCCTCGACGCCTGGATCGATGTACGGGCCCGCCTCGCCGGCGCCGGATTGACGGTGCCCGCACTCTTCGCGGCGGATCGCGCTCGCGGTCTTCTCCTCATCTCGGACCTCGGGACCCGGCACTACCTCGAAGCGCTCGGGCCCGCCAGCGCCGGCGCCCTCTACGCCGATGCGACGTCGGCCTTGGCGACCATGCAGAGCCGCGTCTCCTGTGACGGCCTTCCCTTGTACGATGCCCCCTTTCTTCGGCGCGAGCTCGGTCTCTTCGAGGAGTGGTTTCTCCGCCGCCACCTCGATGCCGTGATGACCCGGCGCCAACGCGCCGCGCTCGAGAGATGCTTCGAAGATCTGATCGCCTCCTGCCTCGAACAGGAGCAGGTCTTCGTGCACCGGGACTACCATTCACGGAACCTGATGGTCCGCTCACGGGGGAATCCCGGAATCCTCGATTTCCAGGACGCGGTGCGGGGCCCGATCGCCTATGACGTCGCAAGCCTCTTCCGCGACGTGTACGTCGCCTGGCCGGAAGAGAAGGTGGCGGGATGGGTGGACGGCGTTTACGAGGCAGTGCGCAGGCAGGGACTGCTGCGGGACGTGAGTCCGGATCGTTTCCGCCGCCGGGTCGACTTCTGCGGCGTTCAGCGGCACCTGAAGATCGCCGGCATCTTCTCGAGGCTTCACTATCGGGACGCCAAGCCCCGGTATCTGGCGGATATCCCCCTGACACTCTCCTACCTCCGAACGGTGAGCGCGCGTCACCCTGCACTTCACG
>CAYFYD010000037.1:0-15627 GCA_964347195.1 uncultured Ectothiorhodospiraceae bacterium | reverse complement strand
AGGATGTGTTTTCGATATCGGGACGAGGCACGGTGGCCACGGGTCGGGTGGAGCGCGGTCGGGTGAAGGTGGGCGAGGAGGTGGAGATCGTCGGGATCAAGGAGACGGACAAGACGACGTGCACGGGAGTGGAGATGTTTCGCAAGCTGCTCGATGCGGGGGAGGCGGGGGACAACATCGGGGTGCTGCTGCGGGGGGTGAAGCGCACGGAGATTGAGCGCGGACAGGTGCTGGCGAAGCCGAGGAGCATCACGCCGCACACGCACTTCGAGGCGGAGGTTTACGTGCTGTCGAAGGATGAGGGGGGCCGTCACACGCCGTTTTTCAAGGGTTACCGGCCGCAGTTTTACTTTCGCACCACGGACGTGACGGGTGCGGTGGGTCTGCCCGAGGGGGTGGAGATGGTGATGCCGGGGGACAACGTGCAGATGGAGGTGAACCTCATCGCGCCGATTGCGATGGAGGAAGGGCTGCGTTTTGCGGTGCGCGAGGGCGGGCGTACCGTCGGTGCCGGCGTCGTCGCACGCATCCTCGAGTGACGCCGGAGGGCGACGAAGCATGGCCAATCAACGCATCCGCATCCGGCTCAAGGCATTCGATCACCGATTGATCGATCAGTCCGCGACGGAGATCGCGGAGACGGCCCGGCGTACCGGTGCGCAGGTCCGAGGGCCGATTCCCCTGCCTACGCGCAAGGAGCGCTTCACCGTGCTCGTATCGCCGCACGTCAACAAGGACGCGAGGGATCAGTACGAGATCCGCACCCACAAACGGATACTCGACATCGCCAATCCTACCGACAAGACGGTAGACGCCCTGATGAAGCTGGACTTGGCCGCGGGCGTCGACGTTCAGATCAAGCTGAACTAGGCCGGGGCCCCGTCGCGAGATCGGGAAGGCGGATGAATGCACCTGTCAACGTCATGCACGCATTGCCGGAAGGGTCCGGGCTCGTTCTGCCGCGCTCCCGCAGCGCTCGGAGGTGAGTAGCGATGTCTCTGGGACTGGTGGGCCGCAAGTGCGGCATGACCCGGATCTTCACCGAGGACGGCGCCTCCGTGCCGGTCACGGTGGTCGAAGTCCAACCCAATCGGATCACGCAGGTGAAGTGCGAGGAGCGCGACGGGTACCGGGGAGTGCAGGTCACCACCGGCGCGCGGCGCGCCCGGCGCGTCAATCGCGCGGCGGTGGGCCATCTCGCAAAGGCCGGCGTCGAGGCGGGGCGGGGCCTGTGGGAGTTTCGTCTCCGCGCGGACGAAGCGCCCGGTCTCCAGGTCGGAGGAGAGATCGGCCTCGGAATCTTCGCGGCGGGCCAGCGGGTCGACGTGGTGGGCACGAGCATCGGCAAGGGTTACGCGGGCGTGGTCAAGCGCCACAACTTCCGCACCCAGGACGCGAGCCACGGCAACTCCCTCTCTCATCGGGCGCCCGGATCCATCGGCCAGAACCAGACCCCCGGTCGCGTCTTCAAGGGCAAGCGGATGTCGGGTCGGATGGGCGGAGTCCGATGCACCGCACCCAATCTCGAGGTGATGCGGGTCGACGAGGAGAAGGGGCTGCTGCTGCTGCGCGGCGCGGTGCCCGGCTCCCGGGGCGGAGACGTCCTGGTGCTGCCCGCGGCCAAGGCAAGACCGAGCCGGGACCGGCAATGCAACTGACGACCAGGACCACCGACGGTGGCGAGGACCGCACGGTCGAGGTCGCCGATAGCGCGTTCGGGGCCGCGTTCAACGGCGCCCTGGTGCATCAGGTCGTCACCGCGTTCATGGCGGGGGCCCGTTCGGGCACGAGTGCGCAGAAGACCCGCGCCGAGGCTCGCGGCGGCGGATCCAAGCCCTGGCGCCAGAAGGGCACCGGCCGGGCCCGGGCGGGAAGCTCGCGCAGTCCGATCTGGCGGGGCGGCGGCGTGACCTTCGCGTCCCGGCCTCGCAGCTACGCACAGAAGGTGAACCGGAAGATGTACCGGAGCGCGATGCGCTCGATTCTGTCGGAGCTCCTGCGCCAGGGCCGCCTGCACCTGGTCGACGAGTTCCGCGTCTCCGCGCCGAAGACCCGGGAGCTGGTGGGCAAGCTGGAGGGACTCGGGCTCGACGACGTGCTGATCGTGGTCGAGGGGATCGACGACGCGCTCGCCCTCGCTTCGCGCAACCTGCACCGGGTGGCGGTGAGCGAAGCCCGACACGTCAACCCGGTGAGCCTGCTCGCCTCTTCCCACGTGCTCATGACGGTGGCCGCGTGCCGCCGAATGGAGGAGCGGGTGGCATGAACGACGAGCGGCTGATGCGGGTTCTCGTTTCGCCTCACGTGTCGGAGAAGAGCACGCGCGTCTCGGACCGGCACAACCAGGTGGTCTTCCGGGTGCTGCCCGATGCCCGGAAGCCGGAGATCAAGCGGGCGGTCGAGAAGCTCTTCAATGTCCGGGTCCTGCATGTGCGCACCGTGAACTGTCGTGGCAAGGTCAAGGGGTTTCGCCGCATGACGGGCCGGCGGCCGAGCTGGAAGAAGGCATACCTGCGGCTCGCGGCCGGACAGGACATCGACTTTCTCGGTGGTGAATCATGATTCGTGCGCGTCCGAGCCGCCGGCGGGGATGAGGGGGAGCACCGAAATGGCTCTCAGACAGACGAGACCTACGTCGCCCGGCCGGCGCTTCGTGGTCAAGGTCGAGGACAAGACCCTCCACCGGGGCGAGCCGCACGCCCCCTTGCTGGCGAAGAAGACCTCCCGGGGCGGGCGCAACAACCGGGGCCGCATGACGGTGCGTCACCGGGGCGGCGGCCACAAGCAGCGCTACCGCATCATCGACTTCAAGCGGCGCAAGGACGGGGTTCCGGCGCGGGTAGAACGCATCGAGTACGACCCGAACCGCAGCGCTCGCATCGCGCTGCTGCTCTACGCGGACGGGGAACGCCGGTACATCCTCGCCGCGCAGGGGCTGGCTGCGGGCGAGACCCTGATGTCGGGAATGTCCGCGCCGATCCGGGTCGGGAACTGTCTGCCCCTTCGCAGCATTCCGGTGGGAAGCGTCGTCCACTGCGTGGAGATGAAGGCGGGCAAGGGCGCGCAGCTCGCCCGGAGCGCGGGCACGAGCGCGCAGCTCATCGCCCGCGCCGGCGCTTTCGCCACCCTGCGCCTGCGCTCGGGAGAGCTGCGCAAGGTGCCGATAGAATGTCGCGCCACGATCGGCGAGGTGAGCAATTCCGAGCATGGCCTGCGCTCGCTCGGAAAGGCGGGGGCCGCGCGCTGGCGCGGGCGGCGGCCCACGGTCCGGGGAGTGGTCATGAACCCGGTGGACCACCCGCACGGTGGCGGCGAGGGGCGCTCCTCCGGCGGGCGGCACCCGGTGACGCCCTGGGGCCAGCCGACCAAGGGACGCAAGACGCGCAGGAACAAGCGGACGGATTCGATGATCGTGCGGCGTCGCAGCCGATCCAGGAGGTGATCCAGTGCCCCGATCGATCAAGAAGGGCCCCTTCGTGGACCACCACCTCGCAAGACGGGTGGAGGCCGCGGTCGCGATGAACAGCAAGCGTCCCATCAAGACGTGGTCACGCCGCTCGATGGTCGTTCCCGACATGGTGGGCCTCACGCTGGCCGTGCACAACGGCCGCCACCACGTCCCCATACTCGTTACCGAGAACATGGTCGGCCACAAGCTGGGCGAGTTCGCCCCCACCCGGACATTTCGCGGCCACTCCGGCGACCGCAAGACCAAGAAGTAGCACGGTGCCAGGATGGAAGTCTCGGCAAAGTTGAAATTCGCCCGGCTCTCCCCGCGCAAGGCGCGACTCGTCGCGGATCAGATCCGCGGGTTGCCGGTGGAACGGGCGGACGAAGTGTTGACGTTCAGCCGCAAGAAGGCGGCCTCCGTCATCAGGAAGGTGCTGAGCTCGGCCATCGCCAACGCCGAGCACAACGAGGGCGCGGATATCGACGAGCTGCGCGTGCGCACCGTCTGCGTCGATCAGGGGCCCGTTCACAAGCGTTTTCGCCCGAGGGCGCGCGGCCGGGCGACCCGGATACTGAAACCCACCAGCCACATCACCTTGACCGTGGCCGACGACCGAGCGGAGTAGCGCATGGGGCAGAAAGTAAACCCGACCGGCATACGCCTCGGCATCGTCAAGAACTGGAACTCGATCTGGTATGCCGACACCGGCGAGTATGCCGATCACCTGAACGTGGACCTCGAAGTGCGCAAGTTCCTGCGCAGGAAGCTCGCGCACGCGTCGGTGAGCGCGATAGCCATCTCTCGTCCCGCCAGGAACGCGCGGATCGTCATCCACACCGCCCGGCCGGGTATCGTCATCGGAAAGAAGGGCGAGGACATCGAAGCGCTTCGCGGCGAGGTCTACCGGATGATGAAGGTTCCGGTCCAGATCGGAGTCGAGGAGATCCGCAAGCCCGAGCTCGATGCCTATCTCGTCGCGGAGAGCGTGGCCAATCAGCTCGAGCGGCGCATCATGTTTCGCCGGGCGATGCGCCGCGCGGTCACCAACGCGATGCGTCTGGGGGCGGAGGGCGTCAAGATCAAAGTGAGCGGGCGCTTGAACGGCGCCGAGATCGCGCGCTCCGAGTGGTACCGGGAGGGCAGGGTCCCTCTGCATACCCTGCGGGCGGACATCGACTACGGGTTCGCCGAGGCGCGCACCACCTACGGAGTCATCGGGGTGAAGGTCTGGATCTTCAAGGGGGAGATATTCCCCTCGCCCGACAGAGCGGCGGACCACGAGCCGATGGCGAGAGCAGAGGCCTGAGGCGATGTTTCAGCCCAAACGCACCTAGTACCGCAAGCAGCAGAAAGGCCGAAACCGGGGAAAGGCGATGTCGGGGAACCGGGTCAGCTTCGGTGACTTCGGGCTCAAGGCGACCACCCGCGGGCGGGTCACCGCTCGCCAGATCGAGGCGGCACGGCGGGCGATTACCCGCAAGGTGCGGCGAGGCGCGAAGATCTGGATCCGCATGTTTCCCGACAAGCCGGTGACCAAGAAGCCCCTCGAGGTTCGCCAGGGCAAGGGCAAGGGCAACGTCGAGTACTGGGTGGCCCAGGTCCAGCCCGGAAGGATGCTCTACGAGATGCAGGGGGTGGACGAGGTGCTCGCCCGGGAGGCTTTCCGCCTCGCGGCGGCGAAGCTGTCGGTGCAAACGACATTCGTGAGCAGGACGGTGTTCTGATGAACGCGAGCGAGCTACGAGGGAAGAGCGATGAAGAGCTCCGGAGCGAGCTCCTCGCGCTCGCGCGCCGGGGCTTCAACCTGCGCATGCAGCAGGGCACGGGGCAGCTCTCGCGCCCGAGTGAGATGAAGGCGCTGCGGCGCGACCTCGCCCGGGTGAAGACTGTCATGAACGAGCGCCGGAGAGCAGAGGAGTCCAAGTCCACATGAACGACCAGGAGACCGGGGTCCGCAACCCGGCGCGGGGGCCGAGGGTGCTGACGGGGCGAGTCACGAGCGACCGCATGGACAAGACAATCACCGTGCTGGTCGAACGCCGGGTGAAGCATCCCCTGTACAAGAAGTACATCAGGCGCAACAGCAAGCTGCACGCACACGACGAGAACAACGAGTGCCGCATCGGCGATACCGTGAGCGTCGAGCAGTGCCGGCCGCTGTCGAAGAAGAAGACGTGGCGCCTGCAGGACGTCGTCGAACGGGCCAGGTGAACGGGCGCCGCCGGACCGGAACGTCAATCCATGATTCAGATGCAGTCAGTGCTCCAGGCCGCGGACAACAGCGGAGCGAGACGCCTCATGTGCGTCAAGGTCCTGGGCGGATCACGCCGGCGCTATGCCGCGATCGGCGACGTCATCAAGGTCACGGTGAAGGAAGCGATTCCCCGTGCCAAAGTGAAGAAGGGGGAAATGTACAACGCGGTCGTGGTCAGGACCCGCGCCGGCGTGCGCCGGGCGGACGGATCCCTGATCCGATTCGACAGCAACGCGGCGGTGCTGCTGAACAACCAGCTCCAGCCGATCGGCACGCGGATCTTCGGGCCGGTCACGAGGGAGCTGCGCTCCGAGCGTTTCATGAAGATCGTTTCCCTGGCGCCGGAAGTGCTCTGAATGCGAGAGATGCGGGAGAGCTGAAGGATGGCACGCATTCGAAAGGGCGACGATGTGATCGTCAGGACGGGCCGGAATCGGGGCAAGCGGGGCACCGTGCTCCGGGTGCTCGCCGACGAGCGGGCGCTCGTGGAAGGGGTGAACGTCGTCAAGCGGCACACGCGCGGAAATCCTCAGCGCGGCACCCAGGGAGGCATCATCCAGAAGGAGATGCCGGTGCACATCTCCAACATCAACATATTCAACCCGGCCACCGGGAAAGGCGACCGGATCGGATACAAGTGGCTCGGCGATGGGCGCAAGGTGCGCGTGTTCAGGTCGACGGGCGAAGTGATAGACGTTTGAGGTAGACATGCCGAGGCTGCGGGACTACTACCACGAGCAGGTCGTGCCACAGCTCACCGAGAGGTTCCGTTACCAGTCGGTGATGCAGGTTCCCCGGATCGTCAAGATGACCCTCAACATGGGGGTCGGCGAGGCGATCGGGGACAAGAAGATACTCGACAATGCACTCGCCGACCTGGGGCGCATTTCAGGCCAGAAGGCGGTCGTCACCCGGGCGAGGAAGTCGGTGGCCGGATTCAAGATCAGAGAAGGCTGGGCCATCGGCGCCAAGGTCACGCTGCGCCGCGATCGGATGTACGAGTTTCTCGATCGCCTCATCAGCATCGCCATCCCCCGCACGCGCGACTTCCGCGGCTACAGTCCGAGGGCCTTCGACGGGCGCGGGAACTACAGTCTGGGTATCCGGGAGCAGATCATCTTTCCGGAGATCGACTATGACCGGATCGACGCCATTCGAGGCCTCGACGTGTCCATCACCACGAGTGCCCGAAACGACGAGGAGGGACGCGCCTTGCTCGAGGCGTTCCGTTTCCCCTTCCGCGCCAACTGAGGCGAGGCGCGGCGGAGCAGTAGTGCCAATGAGAGATCCTGGATCGACATCCATCGAGCGCCCCTCGGCGCGAACCTCCAGGGGGAGTTGACGTGGCCAAGCTGTCAGTGAAGAACCGGGAAGCGAAGCGCATGAAGCTGGTTGCGAAGTACGCGGCCAGACGCGCCGAGCTCAAGCAGCGCGCAGTCGATCCCGAGCTCAGTTTCGAGGAACGCCACGACGCCCGGATTCGCCTGCAGCGCCAGCCGCGGAACGCGAGTCCGGTACGCCTGCGCCGCCGCTGCCGCATCACCGGGCGCCCGCACGGCGTCTATCGCAAGTTCGGACTCGGGCGCAACAAGCTGCGGGAAGCGGCGATGTCGGGCGATGTCCCGGGTCTGGTGAAGGCAAGCTGGTGAGGGTGGGCCGCCGGAGCCGCGTCCGAGGGTGGTTTGAATCGACGCCGCCGCGCCGGCCGGCGTCCCGAGAAGAGCGAGATTCCAATCAGTCATGAGCATGCAAGACCCCATCGCCGACATGTTCACGCGGATCCGCAATGGCCAGTCTTCCGGGAAGGTCCGGGTCGCGATGCCGCTCTCCAAGGCCAAGCTGGCGATAGCCAGGGTCCTCGAGGAGCAGGGCTACATCAAGGGTTTCACGGTCGAGGACAGTGGCCGGCGCGAGCTCATCATCGTGCTCAAGTACTTCGAGGGCCGGCCGGTGATCGAGCTGCTGCGCCGGGTGAGCCGTCCGGGGCTGCGGGTGTACAAGAGAAAGGACGACCTGCCGAGCGTGAACGGCGGGTTGGGCATCGCCATCATCTCCACGCCGAGAGGGGTGATGACCGACCGGCAGGCGCGAGCGGCCGGGCACGGGGGCGAAGTCCTCGGCGTGGTGTTCTGACGGGCTCGAAGATCATGTCGAGAATCGCAAGTGCTCCGGTTCCGGTGCCCGCGGGCGTCGAGGTCAGCATCGACGGCCAGTGCGTCAGGGTCAGAGGTCCGAGAGGCGAGCTGGATCTCTCCGTCCATGCATGGGTGGAAGTGTCCAGGGAGGGCGAGGCGCTGCGCTGCCGGGCCCGGGAAGCCGGGGCGAAGATGGTCGCGATGGCCGGAACCACCCGCGCCTTGATCAACAACATGGTGACCGGCGTGAGCAACGGATTCGAACGCCGCCTGCGGCTCGTCGGGATCGGCTATCGGGCTCAGATGCAGGGGGCGAGGCTCTCGCTGTCGCTCGGGTTCTCGCATTCCGTCGAGCTCGACGCGCCGGAGGGAGTATCCATCCAGACTCCCTCCCAGACCGAGATCGTGGTGAGCGGCACGGACAAGCAGAAAGTGGGTCAGACCGCAGCCGTGATCCGCGCCTTTCGGCCTCCGGAACCCTACAAGGGAAAGGGAATCAAGTACTCGGACGAGCTCGTGCTGCGCAAGGAAGGGAAGAAGAAGTAATCCACCATGGACAAGAAGCGAAGCAGACTGAAACGTGCCCGCCGCGCGCGTGCGCGGATCGCGGAGCGGGAGATCCACCGGCTCTGCGTGCACCGCACGCCCCGGCACATCTACGCCCAGGTCATCAGCCCCGACGGTGCCCGCGTGCTCGCGAGCGCGTCGACCCTCGATGGCGAGGTGAAGCGTTCGCTTCCCTACGGAGGCAACGTGTCCGCGGCCCGGGTGGTGGGGCAGGTCGTGGCGGAACGCGCGTTGAAGGCGGGGGTCGGGCGGGTCGCCTTCGACCGTTCGGGCTTCCGCTACCACGGACGGATCAAGGTGCTGGCGGACGAGGCGCGGGCCAAGGGGCTCAAATTCTAGGAGGGCGGCCGGGATCGGCGACTCATGGCGAACTTCGAAACATCCGCGAACGGCGACGAGCTTCTCGAGAAGCTCGTGCAGATCAACCGCGTGGCAAAGGTCGTGAAGGGCGGACGCCTTTTCGGCTTCACCGCGCTCACGGTGGTGGGCGATGCAAAGGGACGGGTCGGGATGGGGCGCGGCAAGGCGCGGGAAGTGCCGGCCGCGATCCAGAAAGCCATGGAGAACGCGCGCAAGAACATGGTCGAGGTTCCTCTCCAGGGGGGGACCCTCCACTACCCGATAACGGCCCGGCACGGCGCGGCGAAGGTCTACATGCAGCCGGCCTCCGAGGGTACCGGGATCATCGCCGGCGGACCCATGCGCGCCGTGTTCGAGGTCCTGGGAGTGCGCGACGTGCTCGCCAAGTGCATCGGTTCCCCCAATCCCGTCAACGTCATTCGGGCTACGCTGCACGGGCTGCAGGAGGCTTCCGATCCGGAACGGGTCGCGGCCAAGCGGGGGGTTGCGCTCGAGGACATCATCGGAGACCGGGCCGAGGGCCGGGCCGGGGGCTGACGTGACGGTGACAAAGCAGAGCAAGCGTTTGCGCGTGACGCTGCGCGGCAGCATGCAGGGGCGCACCAGAGGGCACCGCGAGTGCGTGCGGGGGCTCGGACTGCGCCGGATGCACCAGACGGTGGACGTGGAGGACACCCCCTGCGTGCGCGGCATGATCGACAAGGTGTCGTATCTGCTCCGGGTCGAGGAGGCTTGAACGACCATGCACCTCAATGAGCTGCAACCTGCCGCGGGCGCAAAGCGCCCTCGCCGGCGGGTCGGCCGCGGTATTGCGGCCGGCCGGGGCAAGACCTGCGGCCGAGGGCACAAGGGGCAGAAGTCGCGCGCCGGCCGCGGCGCCGGCGCCGGCTACGAGGGCGGCCAGATGCCCCTGCAGCGCCGTCTTCCCAAGTTCGGGTTCGTGTCCCGGCGAAGTCGCTTCGCGGACCAGGTCAGGCTGGACCAGCTCGCCGGACTCGAAGCGGAAGTCGTCGACATCGCCGTTCTCGAGGCGGCGGGGCTGGTGGCCAGGCGTGCCCGCCGGGTCAAGGTGATCGGCGCCGGCGCACTCGACCGGGCGGTCGTGCTGCGGGGGCTCGTTCCGACCCGGGGTGCCCGTGCCGCCATAGAGGCGGCGGGCGGTCGCGTGGAAGAGTGTTGAACAGGGAACCGGACTCCCATGGCGCGTAGAAGAAATCGGGCTCGGAACACGCTGCCGGTGGCCGGCACCTCTTCGGAGCTGCGGCAGCGCTTTCTCTTCGTTCTGGGCGCCCTCGTCGTGTTCCGGGTCGGATCCTTCATCCCGGTCCCGGGCATCGATCCCGTCGCTCTCCAGATCCTCTTCGACCAGCAGCGCGGCACCATCCTCGACATGTTCAACATGTTCTCGGGGGGGGCGCTCGGCCGCTTCTCGCTCTTCGCCATCGGCATCATGCCCTACATATCCGCCGCCATCATCATGCAGCTCCTCACCCACGTCGAGCCGAAGCTCAAGGAGCTGCGCAAGGAGGGAGAAGCGGGCCGCCGCAAGATCACCAGGTACACGCGCTACGCAACGGTGGCGCTCGCCACCTTCCAGGCGCTCGGCGTGGCGATCGCGCTGGAGGGACAGCAGGCGAGCGGCGGTCTGGCGGTGGTGCTGGATCCGGGCTGGGGGTTCCGGATCACCGCCGTCACCACTCTGGTGACCGGCACCGTGTTCCTGATGTGGCTGGGCGAGCAGGTCAGCGAGCGCGGCATCGGAAACGGGATCTCGATCATCATCTTCGCCGGAATCGTGGCCGGTCTGCCCTCCGCGGTCGGCGGCACCCTGGAGCTCGCCCGCACCGGCGAGCTGAACGTGGTGCTGGTGTTCCTGCTCCTGGCCCTCGCGCTCGCGGTTACCGGGTTCGTCGTGTTCGTGGAGCGGGGGCAGCGGCGGATCACCGTGAACTACGCCAAACGCCAGGTGGGGCGGAGGATGTATGCGGGGCAGAGCAGCCACTTGCCGCTCAAGCTCAACATGGCGGGGGTGATCCCGCCCATATTCGCGTCGAGCATCATCCTGTTCCCGGCGACGCTCGGCGGCTGGTTCGGCAGCGCCGAAGGCATGACCTGGCTCCGGGACCTCTCCACCACGCTGTCACCCGGGCAGCCGCTCTACGTCATGTTGTATGCGGCCGCGATCATATTCTTCTGCTTCTTCTATACTGCGCTGGTGTTCGATTCCCGCGACACCGCGGAGAACCTCAAGAAGTCCGGTGCATTCATCCCCGGAATCCGGCCGGGGGATCAGACTGCGCGCTACATCGACGGGGTGATGACCCGGTTGACGATTGCCGGGGCCCTGTACATCACCTCCGTGTGCCTCCTGCCCGAGTTCCTGATCCTCGAGTGGAACGTGCCGTTCTACTTCGGAGGCACCTCGCTGCTGATCATCGTGGTGGTCACCATGGACTTCATGGGGCAGGTGCAGGCCCACATGATGTCGCATCAGTACGAGGGCCTGTTGAAGAAGGCGAACCTCAAGGGCTATGGCCGCGCCGGCGTGCCCCGGTAGGAGAGGAGACATCCCATGAAAGTCAGAGCGTCGGTAAAGCGCCTGTGTCGGAACTGCCGCATCGTCAAGCGCCGGGGGGTCACCAGGGTGATCTGCCGGGACGGACGCCACAAGCAGCGCCAGGGCTGAAGCGACGGCAGCGGTCGAAGATTCCCCCCAAGGGAGGTAAGCGTTCATGGCCCGCATTGCAGGCATCAACATTCCGGATCGCAAGCACGCCTGGATTGCGCTCACGTCAATCTACGGTGTCGGGCGGAAGCGCGCGCTCCGGATCTGTGCGGCGGCCGGGGTCCCGACGGATACCCGGGTCATCAGTCTGAGCGAGGAGCAGCTCGAAGCGCTGCGCGTGCAGGTCAGCCGCTATACCATCGAGGGCGACCTCCGGCGGGCGGTCTCGATGAGCATCAAGCGCTTGATGGACCTCGGGTGCTACCGGGGCATCCGGCACCGGCGCGGGCTCCCGGTGCGCGGGCAGCGCACGCATACGAACGGTCGTACCCGCAAGGGTCCGAGACGGCCGATCCGCAAGTAGCACCGCCGGCACACTACGCGAGGGGCGTTTGAACTCATGGCGAGAGCGAAGGTTCGCACCAGGAAGAAGACGCGGCGCAACGTGAGCGACGGGGTCGCGCACGTGCACGCTTCTTTCAACAACACCGTGATCACCATTACCGACCGGCAGGGCAATGCGCTCGCCTGGGCGACGGCGGGAGCGAGCGGCTTCAAGGGTTCGCGCAAGAGCACCCCCTTCGCCGCACAGGTCGCGGCGTCACGCGTGGGCCAGAGCGTGGCGGAGATGGGCATGAAGACCCTGGAGCTGCGGGTCAAGGGGCCGGGGCCCGGGCGGGAGAGCGCGGTACGGGCGCTCAACAACGCCGGGTTCAAGATAACCAGCATCACGGACGTCACCCCCATCCCCCACAACGGGTGCCGTCCGCCGAAGAAGAGGCGCGTCTAGGCCATGGCCAGATACACCGGACCTACCTGCCGGCTCAGCCGGCGCGAGGGCACCGACCTCCTCCTCAAGAGCCGTGCCCGTCCGCTCGACTCCAAGTGCAAGATCGACAGCCCGCCCGGGCAGCACGGCACCCGGCGCCAGAGACGCTCTTCCGACTACGCGCTTCAGTTGCGCGAGAAGCAGAAGCTCCGCCGTATCTACGGCGTTCTGGAGCGACAGTTCCGCAACTACTACCGGACGGCGGCGAGAAAGCGGGGCGCGACCGGCGAGAACCTGTTGAAGCTGCTCGAGTGCCGGCTCGACAACGTGGTGTATCGGATGGGATTCGCTTCCACCCGGGCCGAAGCGCGGCAACTGGTCGGCCACCGGGCCATCCTGGTGAACGAGAGCGTGGTGAACATCCCTTCCTACCAGGTGAGCGCCGGGGACGTGGTGAGCGTTCGCGAAGCGGCCCGCCGGCAGGCTCGCATACAGGATGCGCTCGCGGTGGCGGAGCAGTTCGGGTTTCCCGATTGGGTCGAGATGGATGTCTCGAAGATGGAAGGCGCCTTCAAGTCGGTCCCCGAACGACAGGAGCTTCCCCCCGACATCAGCGAGCAGCTCGTGGTGGAGCTCTACTCGAAGTAGGGCGGGACCGAAAGCGAACCGGACAAGGCCTGCGCGACACGTTTGGAGCGGCAGGCAGGAGATCGAAATGTACGGTGCGGCTACGCAACTCTTGAAACCCCGGCTCGTGGACGTTCGGCCGACAAGGGCGAACACCGCGAAGATCACGCTGGAACCGCTCGACCGCGGTTTCGGACACACCCTCGGCAATGCGCTGCGAAGGGTGCTGCTCTCTTCGATGCCGGGATGTGCGGTGACCCAGGTCGAGATCGAGGGGGTGCTTCACGAGTACACCACGATCGAGGGGGTGCAGGAGGACGTCACCGAGATCCTTCTCAATCTCAAGGGCCTTGCGATCCGCATGCACGCCCGCGAAGAGTCGACCCTGACTCTCAACAAGAAGGGACCCGGCCCCGTCTTCGCCAGCGACATCGTGGTCGATCACGACGTGGAAGTCCTGAACCACGATCACGTCATTGCCAATCTGACCAAGGAAGGCGTGCTCGCCATGTCCATGAAGGTGGAACAGGGGCGCGGGTATCAGCCGGCGGCGGCACGCGTGGCGGCAGAGGAAGGCGATCTGCCGATCGGGCGCCTGCTCCTCGACGCTTCCTTCAGCCCCGTCCGTCGCGTGGCGTACGTGGTGGACAGCGCCCGGGTGGAGCAGCAGACCGATCTGGACAAGCTCGTGGTGGAGATAGAGACCAACGGCACCCTCGACCCGGAAGACGCGATCCGGCATGCGGCGGGACTGCTCCAGGACCAGCTCTCCGTTTTCGTGAGCCTGAGCAGCCGCAGCGATGACACGCTGCGACGCTCGGGGGCGGAGATCGACCCCATCCTGCTGCGCCCGGTGGACGACCTGGAGCTCACGGTGCGCTCGGCGAACTGCCTCAAGGCGGAGAGCATCTACTACGTCGGCGATCTCATCCAGCGCAGCGAGGTGGAGCTTCTCAAGACGCCCAACCTCGGCAAGAAGTCGCTCACCGAGATCAAGGAGGTGCTCAGCTCCCGGGGCCTTGCCTTGGGCATGCGCCTGGAGAGCTGGCCGCCGAAGGGCCTGCGCAGCATGGACAAGGACATCTGAGGCGCACGTTCGAGGCGCAGGACCACGGGCAGGGAAAGACGATGCGACACCGCAAGAGCGGACGAAGGCTCGGCCGATCGAGCAGTCATCAGCGGGCGATGTTCCGCAACATGTCGGCCTCCCTGCTGCGCCACGAGGCATTGAAGACGACGGTGCCCAAGGCGAAGGAGCTGCGCCGGGTGGTCGAGCCCCTGATAACGCTCGCGAAGCGCGACAGCGTGGCGAATCGACGCCTCGCCTTCGCGCGGCTGCGTGACCGCAGGACGGTGACGAAGCTCTTCACCGAGCTCGGCCCCCGCTATCGCACGCGTCCGGGCGGCTACACCCGGATCCTCAAGTGCGGATTTCGCAACGGCGACAACGCCCCCATGGCGTTCGTGGAGCTGGTCGATCGTCCCCGGGGGGAAGACGGGGTCTGACGCCCGCGTGCTCCCCTGAACGCCGAGCGCGCTGCTTCTATCCGGTGAGCCTCTCGCGCATGAGCGCGCTCACCCGCTGAGGGTTGGCCTTTCCCCGCGAGGCCTTCATCGCTTGGCCGACGAGGAAGCCGAGCACCTTGGGGCGGCCCTCCCTGAACTGCCGGGCCGCATCGGGGTGCGCTTCGAGCACGGTGTCCACGAGGCGGGCGAGGGTGTCTTCGTCGCTCACCTGCCGCAGGCCCCGGCCCTCGATGATCTCGTCGGCACTGCCTGCGCCCTCCCACATCGCCCTGAGGATCTCCTTCGCGACCGGGCCGGACACCAACCCTTCGCCGAGCCGGCGAAGCAGCCCGTTGAGCATCCGCGGACTCACGGGGCACCGGGATATGTCGACACCCTCACGATTGAGATGGGCGCTCAGCTCCCCCGTTGCCCAGCGGGCGGCGAGCCGGGGGTCCGTCCCGCCCTCGTCCACGACGGCCTCGAAGTAGTCGGCGAGCTCCCGGCTCGACGTGAGCAGGCGCGTCTCGGCTGCACCGAGCGCGTACTCGCTCGCGAAGCGCCGCCGCCGCGCCTGCGGCAGCTCGGGCAGGGTGGCGCGGACCGATTCGATCGAGGCGTCGTCGACTTCCACCGGAAGCAGGTCCGGATCGGGGAAGTAGCGGTAGTCGTTCGCCTCCTCCTTCTCGCGCAGGGGCCGGGTCTCGTCGCGGGCCGGGTCGTAGAGGCGCGTCTGTTGCACCACCCGGGCGCCCCCTTCGAGCACCGCGATGTGGCGGTCGATCTCGTGGCGGATCGCCCGCTCGACGAAACGGAACGAGTTCAGGTTCTTGAGCTCGACCCGGGTGCCGAGCGCGTGTTCTCCGCGCCGGCGTACCGAGACGTTCGCGTCGCAGCGAAAGGAGCCATCCTGCATGTTGCCGTCGCAGATCCCGAGGTAGCGGACGAGGGTATGCACTTCCTGCATGTAGGCGATCGCCTCCGCTGCGCTGCGCAGGTCCGGCTCGGACACGATCTCGAGGAGGGGAACGCCGGCCCGGTTCAGATCGATGCCGCTCCGCCCCGATGCGGCGCCGTGCACCGACTTGCCGGCATCCTCCTCGAGATGAGCCCGGGTGATGCCGATGCGGCGCGCCTCGTCTCCGGCGCGGATGTGCACACCGCCGCCCTGTACGATGGGCAGCTCGTACTGGCTGATCTGGTAGCCCTTGGGCAGATCGGGATAGAAGTAGT
>CAYFYD010000036.1:0-15667 GCA_964347195.1 uncultured Ectothiorhodospiraceae bacterium | reverse complement strand
GGTAGTCCGGCATCCGCTCCCGGCGCCAGCCCGCGAGGTCGGGGACCAGGATGTCTTCGCCGAGGTGCAGCTCGGGCTCGAAGATGATCCACCATCCGCCCGGGCCGCCCCGGCCGAACTGGAAGGTGTTCGAGAGATCGCTCTGTAACGCCGAGCTCGCGAGCGCATGCGGCATGGCGGGTCGCGGGTGGGTGTAGAGGAGCCCATCGACGACCTCGGCGACGCGATGTGCCGGCGCGTCGAGCACGTCCTGGTAGGTCGCCCGGGGGCGGCGCTCGGCGGTGCTCGTTGCCATGGGATCGGGTCCTCGAGCTGTGGTCGAAACCGGCGTGGAGTTGGCGGTGGCGGCCTCGTGGGATTCGGATTCTACGCTCCGTCGCGGCCCGGAGCTTCGCAAGCTGGCGCGTGCGCGTCTCTCCTCCCATGCCCAAACCGACCAGTCCGTGCGGATCTCCCCGTGGACCACGCGGCCCCCCGCGCCCGGCCGGGCGCGGGGGGAGCGCGGCGCGTTCGAGGCTCAGGCCGCCAAGCGTGCCGGGAGCTGTCATTCGAGGGCAAGGATGTGATCGAGTCCCATGCCGCAGCGGCCGCCGATCACCTGCACGCCGTTCGCAGCCCAGCGTTGCGCGGGCGCCGCCCACTCGTCGAGGGAGTGCGGGTTCTCGACGTTCGGATCCGCGAAGGCCTGGACGTACGTAGTCCCTGCGCCCCGCCTCGGGGTAGGCGCCGAGCGGCCCCTGCCACCGGGAACGCACCACGGGGGTCGCCGCGCTCGTGTCCTCGACAAGAAACCCGGCGTGTGGCCGAAGCCAGACGCCGGGGGATTGACCCCATCGCCCCGTAGGGCTCTGGGTACCGCGGAACGCTGGGCTTCCCTGGCCTTCCTGCCAACTCACCCGCCAAGGCCATGGTCGCGCATCATCAGGGGTGGTCGTCGATCATCTCGATGAACGTCCTCGCGTAGCGTTCGAGCTTCTTCTCGCCGACCCCGGGGCAGCGCCGCGAACGCTTCGAGGGGGCGCGGCGGCTGCTCCGCCGTCGCCTCGGGGGCGGCGTCCGGGTTGCTCGTCATCGGGGGTGCCGCCGTTGCTCCCAGGACGCCGCGCGGGCTTCTCCGTGCCGGGAATCCGCTCCCGCGTTGTCGGCCCTGGGAAAGCTCGCCCCGGTGTAGGACACTTGTCCTCCCTTCACGATCGGAATCAGGCCGGACCTCTCCACTGTCGGTGCGACTCGTCCCGGCCGCGGCGGACGCCGAAGGTGCAGCCGGGAGCGGTCGCCGCGGTCCACGAGTAAAGTGTAGCGACGGCCAGCGCCGGAACAGTCGATGCCTCCCCCCGCTGACGAGTGGTCCGCGATCCGCGCCGAGGTCGAGAGGCGCGAGACGCGTCATCTCGACCGGCTGGGCGAAGGACTCGAACGCTCCTATGCAGGTCTGGCGGAGTTCCAGGGATGGGTGCGCGAATGGATGCGTGACCTGGGTCTTCGCACCGAGGAGTTCGAGGTGGAGCTCGACGAGCTCCACGCGCAGCCCGCCTGTCGCCGGATGCTGGAGCGGGAGCCGGCCTCCCTCCATCGAGGGACCAACGTCGTCGGCATGCTCGGGGATCCGGACGCGGCGGACGGGCTGCTCCTCTACGCCCATGCCGACAAGTTCCCGCAGACCTACGAGTGGGCGCGCGAGGGCCCGACGCCGCAGAGGCGTGACGGGTGCACCACCGGCCCCGGAGTCGCCGATGACGTGGCGGGTGTGGTCGCGATGCTGAGCGCGGTCGAGACCGCTCGCCGCCTCGGCCTCGAGTCTCGACGGCCTCTGCTCTGCGGCAGCCTTCTCGGCAAGCAACTGAGCGTGCTGGGGACCTTCGGCCTGATGACGCGCTACCCGCCGATGGCGAACGCCATCTATGTGCATCCCCCCGAGAGCGGGGAGGGTCTTCACGAGCTCCACCATGCCAGCAACGGCGTGATCGAGCTCCGTATCGAGGTCGAAGGCCGCCCGCCGGAGACGAAGGACCCCTTTCACGCCATCTACGATCGGGGTGCGGTCAACGCGGTCGACGCCGCGATGTTCATCGTGCAGGGACTGAAGACCTGGGCCGCGGACGCATCCCGGCGCTACCGCCATCCTCCCCTCGAGGACGAGACCGGCCGTTCCGTCGGCCTGCTGGTGTCGCGCATGAGGACCGAGGGGGGCGACGACGTGCTCCAGGTCTCGATGCGCTGCATCGTCGAAGGGGTGGTCTGCTTTCCTCCGAACGCGCGTCTCGACTCGATTCGCCGCGAGGTCCGCAGCGCCGTCGAAAGCAGCGTCGAGGCCCATCCTCGTCTCGCACCGCACTCGGTCGGGCTGCAATGGGGCGACAACGTCGGCGAAGCCTGCGCGACGTGCGAGAGCAGCCCTCTCGTTCGCGCGGCGCAGCGGGTGCTCGAGTGCGCAACCGGCCGGCCGCCCCGATTCACCCACGCGTATTCGCTCAGCGACATTCGTTATCCCCTGCTCTACTGGGGCGCCCCGGTCATCGGGATCGGTCCTCGCGCGGGAGGCCTGGCCACGAAGGACGAATGGGTCGATCGCGGCGAGTACGTGAGAACGATCGCAGTGCTTACCACGCTGATGAGGGCGCTGCGGTAGCGCCCGCCGGCCCGGGCGCACTACCGGTTTCGGCATCTCCCGCGGGCTTCGGGGCAAAGAACACAGCCTCGGTTGGTTGCGCCAGGAGGAGAACCAGTACCTTGCCGTGCCGCCCGCGGTCGCCAGGCACCTGCGCGAGGACGTGCAGCACCTGATCGGCTACCATCTGCACGGCTCCTTCCTGGGCTGGGTCGAGGGCCAATCTCCCCATGTCGTGCTGGAGGATCGCTACGCCGACGTCATGCCCGCCTCGCCCGAGGGCGGCGAATACACCGAGGACAGCACGAGCTTCAAGACGGCGGTGCTGGTGGACCCCACCCGGCACTGACGCTCACACCCCCCGTCCCTTCTCCCGAACCGGAAGGTCCCCTTCTGCGTGAAGCCGGCGGTTCTCTCAGGCGTTGCCCGGGGCGGCGCCTCGATGGAGGATCTCCATCTGCCGCCCGGTGATCCGGGCGTAGAAGTCGAGGGCGTCCGGGGCCATGTCGGCCGCGGGCGGGCGTCCCGGCTCGAAGTGGTGAAAGCGATCGACCCCGCGGACCAGGGTCGCGCAGTCCGGGCCCATCGTCTGACGGACGTGTGCGGGCATGTAGTTGACGGCCAGGCCCATGCGTCGGTCTCCACCGGGATTCGGTCCGGAGCCGTGCACGACACGCATGTGGTGCAGTGAGATCTGACCCGGCTCGAGGACGACGTCGACCGCGGCGGTATCGTCCACTCCCCGGACCTGCTGGCCGCGGCTGAGGATGTTGTCGGGCGCAAAGGTGTCGACGTGCTCGAGCACGTCGAGGAGATGACTCCCCGGGACGAAGCGCATGCCGCCGTTTTCCGGTCGGCTGGGGCTCAGAGCCATCCACGCGGTGACCCCGTCATGGGGCTCGAGGCCCCAGTAGCGCGCATCCTGGTGCCAGCTCACGAAGCTCGTGCTCCGCGCGTCCTTGATGAAGAACGCGCTGGCCCACACCAGGATGTCGGGGCCGATGATGCGCTCGACCGCGTCGAGAATCGCATGGTGACGGACCACGCGATCGATGCAGCGCAGCACGTAGTGGGGATTCTCGCGAAGATAGGGCGCGAGCGACGCTCCGTGTTCGGACTCGACTGCCTCGATCCGCCGGCGGATCGCCAGGGCCTCCGAGGCGGGCATGACCGTGACCGGAAAGCAGCACCCCGTCCGGCGGTACTGCTCCAACTGCGCGTCGGAGAGGTGCGTGGCCATCGGGCTATCGCGGGCCGCAACGATCACTCGAGCCCGTGAGGATGTCGCGGCACTCCGGATGAATGCCGATGGGCTCCGGTGGCCGCGGGGCGGTGATCGTCACCGGTGTTCGGACGAGGAGAGACTTGGCGACGATGCACGGAGCTGTCGGCCCCTTCGTCCTCGCCGTTGCGGACCGGGCCCGGGGATTCCGGCGAAAGCGGAGTCCGGGGGATTTGTCGATCACGGATGCGGCGACCGTCTCGATGATCGGGATGGATCATGAATCGATGTCGCCACCTCCCCGCCTCGACCGGCGCAGCGCTCCGTCCTCGACTGAGCGCGAGGAACACGGAGCGTTCGAGGCTCAGGCGGCCAGACGTGCCGGGAGCTGCCCTTCGAGGGCGCGGATGTGATCGAGCCCCATGCCGCAGCAGCCGCCGATCACCTGCACGCCGTTCGCAGTCCAGTGTTGCGCGGTCGCCACCCACTCGTCGAGGGAGTGCGGGTTCTCGACGTTCGGATCCGCAAAGGCCTGGACGTAGTCCCTGCGGCCCGCCTCGGGATAGGCACCGAGAGGCCCCTGCCACCGGGAACGCACCACGGGGATCGCCGCGCTCGTGTCCTCGATGGTGGAGTGAAAGATGCTGAGCACGTCGGCATCGAGGGGCAGGCGCGCATCGAGCTCGTCCGTGAGCAGGCACTCGGAGCGGTACCCGGAACGCGGTGTCTCCTCGCCCTCGTTCAGGTGGCACTTGAAGCCGGCCCAGTACGGCACCCCGCCGCCGCTGACCGCTTCGAGCACCCACTCGCGCTGCATCTCGTCGCCGGTCGCCTCCGCGATGAGGAAGTCCACCCCCGCATCGACGAGGATCGCCACCTGTTCGGCCAAGTTGCGCCGCGCCTGCGCCTCGGTGATGAGGCTCCGCACGCGCAGTCCCTTGGGCAATGCGGGACGGGCGGAGCGCATGCGCTGCTGGTACTGGGCTTCCGTCCAGGCGCCGAAGTTCGACACCGACCCCGCGACGTGGACGGGCCGCTCCGCCACCCGATCGCGGGCCTCCTGCGCGAGCGCCACTGCGCGGATATTGAGCTCGATCACCAGGTCGCTCAGCCCCGCCGTCTCATAGTTGTGCCGCGCCGAGGAGTAGGTGTTGGTGGTGATCACGTCCGCTCCCGCCCGGATATAGTCCTCGTGCATCTTGCGCACGGTGCTGGGATGGGTGTGGTTGCCGATCGCGGCCCAGCAGTAGGGGTCCATCGGTACCCCGGTCGCCTGGAGCTGGGTGCCGACCGCCCCGTCGAGGATGATGATCTCGTTGCCTTCCAATCGGGTCTTCAAGGTGCTGTAGTCGCTCATGTGCTCGTTCCTGGGGTGTTTCTACTGCGTTGCGCCGGGTCTCGGCGCACCTTGCGCCGTCCGGGTGTGCGCAAGCATATAGCACCGGGCGCCGGTGCGGGCTATCTTGGCGCCGCATTGTCGGGGACGATGGGAGGACCAGGGGATGCGGCCCCGCGAGCCCCTTTCCGTCTCCGCATCAGGGGCAGGCGAAGGGGAGGTAGCGGAGCTGGCCGAGCAGCGCTTCGTCGTCCTCCAGGCAGCGCAGGTCGAAGAGCAGGGTCCTGTCCGCCACCCGGCCGAGCACGGGGAGGGGAAGGGCGCGGAACGCGCTCGCGAGCCGCTCGACGCCGCGGCCCCGGCGGGGGCGGAGCGCCAGCGCCCAGCTCGCGAGCGCCTCCACCGGCAGGGCGCCGCTGCCGACCTGACTCCGGCAGGGGAGCGCCGAGACCTCGACGCTCTCGCCCAGGCTGCGCGCGAGCGCGGGCAGGAGACGGCGGGCCTGCGACTCCATCTCTTCGCAGCGCCGCGCGAGCAGCCGGATCGCGGGCAGGCGCTCGGTGAGGCGCTCCGGGTCGCGGTACATCGGCAGGATCGCGCCGAGCGCGGCCAGGAGGAGCTTGTCCGCGCGCATCGCGCGTTTCATCGGGTTGCGCCTGATGCGGGCGACGAGCGCCGCCCGGCCCACGATGAGTCCGCACTGCGGCCCCCCGAGCAGCTTGTCTCCGCTGAAGGTCACGAGGTCCGCCCCGTCGGCGACCGCTTCGGCTACAGTGGGCTCTCGCGGGAGGCCGAAGCGGCTCAGGTCGCACAGGGTGCCGCTGCCGAGGTCGTGCACGAAGGGGAGCCCGTGCGCACGGGCGATCTTTGCGAGCTCCCGGGCTTCGACCGCGGCGTTGAAGCCGCGGATCTCGTAGTTGCTGGGGTGCACCTTCATCAGCAGGGCGGTCCGGGAGCGGATCGCGTCGCGGTAGTCGCGAGGATGGGTGCGGTTGGTGGTGCCGACCTCGACGAGACGGCACCCCGCGCGGGCCATGATGTCGGGCATGCGGAAGGCGCCGCCGATCTCGATGAGCTCGCCGCGGGAGACCGGCACCTCCCGGCGCAATGCGAGGCTGTTCAGGGTGAGCAGCACCGCGGCCGCGTTGTTGTTGACCACGGTGGCGGCCTCCGCCCCGGTGAGGCGCCGCAGCCACCCCTCCACGTGGCTGTCCCGGTCGCCGCGGCGTCCGGTCTCGAGGTCGAGCTCGAGATTGGCGGCACCCGCGACCTTCGCCATCGCCTCGAGCGCTTCGGGGGGGAGCGGTGCGCGCCCGAGGTTCGTGTGCAGCACGGTGCCGGTGAGGTTGAGCACCGGCCGGATGCTCGGCGCGAGCCGTTCGTCGATGTCCCGCCGCACCTGCCGCGCGAGGTCCCCGACTCCGGGAGCCGGGGCGAGCGGGTCGGCTCCCTCGCGCAGCGCCGCCCGGGTCGCGGCGATGCGCTCCCGCACCAGGTCGGTGACGAAGCCCCGGCCGTGCTCCGCCGCCGCCTCGCGCAGCGCAGGGTGCTGCAACACCCGGTCGACGGAGGGGAGAGTACGCAGGGAAGGGCCGGAGCTCATTCGGCAGGTGAGCGCGGGATCAACGACGTTCCGCCCGCGAACCCGGTATCCAGTGCCACGCCAGGGCTCTTCAAAAGTCGGCTTGACGGCGTCAGCCCCCGAGTTTCGGGATTCGTCGATCGGAATGGATTCCCGCTTCCGCGGGAATGACGAAGCGTAGCGTCCTGCACATTGCCCATCATTCCCGCGCCCCCTCCCGTCATTCCCGCGGAAGCGGGAATCCATCGCCTGATTCCAGTACTTCGAACCCCGCAACTCGACTTCTGAATGGTCCTGTGTGAACGGGTGTACTCCCTCGATCCACTTCGACATGGCTGTTACCACGCCTCCGATGTCTCTCGAGTCCGTGCGCCCGCGTTCCAGGGCGTCTCGACGCCCGCGGCTCACGAATCCCGGGTAGAGAGACACGGGGTGGTCCCCTCGCGCCCGGGATTCGGCCAGCGTGTCCGTGGCTTCGTCCCACCGTCCGCGGTCGGTCCCCTCGCGCCCGGGGTTCGGGTGTCGGGGCGCGCGATGCTGCCGGTCCCCGGGCACTCACCGGGCACTTCCCGCCCCTCGTTCGGCGAGTGCTCATCGCGCCCGGTGATGCCGGGCGAGGAACTCCAGGATCAATGCCTGGACGTCGGGGTGCCAGGAGAGATGGTGCTTGGTGGCGAGGAAGCTCGGCCGCTCGTAGACGATCGACACGCTCTCGTCGCGGCCTTCCATGAAGGCGCCGCAGTCGCCGCGCAGCCAGGCGGGACGGAACCAGGGATCCTCGGCGCCGAGCAACGCCAGCACGGGCTCGGCCGCCGGCGCGTCGAGCCCCCGGTACTCTCCCCAGCCGGCATGGCAGGTCCAGCCTTCGACGATGCGGGCGTTGACCGCTTCTCCGGTCACCGTCGCCGCGGTGGTTCCCCCCTCGCTGAACCCCCACAGGAACACGTTGTCCGCATCGACCCAGGCCCGCCGGCGCGCCTCGCGGATGGCCTGATTGGCTTCGGCCTGGCGCCAGGCCAGCACACCGCGATGGAAGCCCCCGACCAGACGCGCCGGGTCGCAGCTCTTCGGCTTGTGTTCGCGGGCGAAGCTGTCCGGCATGATGACCGCGTAGCCGGCCTCCGCGAGCAATCGGGCCGCGTCGTGGCTGATGCGCCCCGGCCCCGCGCAGCCGTGCAGGTAGATGACGGTGGGAAGGGGAGAGGGCGTCGCCGGCAGGCGCTCGTCGATGTCGTCGATCCAGCCGCGGATCAGGCCGGCTTCGACCGGCACGATGACGGACGCCCGCTGCCAAGTGCGCAGCAGGTCCGCGTCCTCGGCCGCCGCGGGCGACAGCTCCGGCAGCGCGGCGAGGAGTACGAATGTCGCGACGGCGCGGGCGCTGTACCGCGTGCGCGGCACGCCGTTCCCCGAATCGGTCTTCGTGCTCGTTCTCATGACGACGCAATTTCCTCCGCGCGATGGCAGGCGGCCAGTCCTTCCGCCAGCGGCCGCAGCTCCGGGCGCTCGAGGTGGCAGCGATCGATGCGCCACGGACAGCGCCGGGCCAGGGAGCAGCCCGTGGGGGAGAGATCTTCGGGTCCTCCCTCGAGACGGTAGCCCGCCTCGTCGCCCAACGCGCGCGAGTAGGGATGGCAGGGGCGCTCGTGGAAGCGCTGCGCGGCGCCGACTTCCACGAAGCGGCCGGCATACATGACGGCGATACGGTGGGCGACGTAGCGCGTCGCCGGCAGATCGTGGGAGATGAAGAGGGCGGCGAAGCGGTGTTCGGTCTGGAGGTCCACGATCAGGTTCAACACCTGGGTCCGCATCGAGACGTCCAGCGCGTTGACCGCCTCGTCGAAGACGACGAAGCGCGGCTCGGTGATGAGCGCCCGGGCGATGGCGACGCGCTGGCGCTGTCCGCCGGAAGCTTCGTGGGGAAAGCGCCGGGCAAAGCCGGGGTCGAGTCCCACCAGCTCCAGCATTCGGGCCACCCGCGCCGGGCGGTGCTCGCGGGAGACGCGACCCTGGACGACCAGCGGCTCCGCGACCGAGATGCCGATCCTGAGACGGGGATTGAGCGCCCACTCGGGGTGTTGCAGCACCACGGCGCGGCGGCCCGGCGCAACGCGGGTCCCGGGTCCGAGAACGCGC
This sequence comes from uncultured Ectothiorhodospiraceae bacterium, assembly GCA_964347195.1. Classification (GTDB taxonomy): domain Bacteria; phylum Pseudomonadota; class Gammaproteobacteria; order HK1; family HK1; genus JAJEAD01. The sequence continues at coordinate 6,783 of CAYFYD010000036.1, read as the reverse complement.
CCTTCGAAGCCCACCTGTCCGGTGGTCGGGGCCAGGAGGCCCAGGCACAGGCGGCCGAGGGTGGTCTTGCCCGAGCCGGACTCCCCGACCAGCCCCACCGTCTCGCCGGCCTCGATGTCGAGATCGATTCCGGTCACCGCGGTGTTGCGCCGCCGGTCCCAGAAGGGCCCGCTGGTGTAAACGAAGGATACGCCGCGCAGGGCCATGACGGGGTCGCCGGCCACGGATTCAGCCTCCCGCCGGGGTTCCGCGGCCGCGCCCCGCGGGCGCGTGCCCGGCGTGGTGGCAGGCGGCGAGCCGGCCGGCAACCGGGCGAAGCGCCGGGCGCTCGCTCCGGCAGCGATCGCCGGCAAGGGCGCAGCGCGGCGCGAAGCTGCATCCATCGGAGGGACCCGTGAGGACCGGCGGCATGCCCGGAATCGGCGCGAGGCGCTCTCCCGGTCGCGCGCGCTCCTGCGCCGTCGCCATCAACGCCGCGCTGTAGGGGTGGAGGGGGTCTGCGAACACGCGAGCGCTGTCTCCGAGCTCGACCACCCGACCGCCGTACATGACGCCGATGCTGTCGCACACGCGCGCCACCACCGGCAGCTCGTGGCTCAGCAGCACCAGGGCGGCGCCGCTCTCGTTCTTGAGTGCTACCAGCAGGTCGAGGATCTGCGCACGCAGCGAGGTATCGAGTGCCGCGGTGGGCTCGTCGGCGACCAGAAGGCGCGGGTGCCGGGCGATGGCCATCGCGATCACTGCGCGCTGGGCCATGCCGCCGGACAGCTCGTGCGCATGGGCGTGTGCCACCCTCTCCGGCAGGCCGACCTGGCGCAGGAGCTCCGGCACCCGGCCGGCCGCGGGGTGCTCGCCGCAGGCGAACGCGACCTGGCGGCCGATCCGCATCGTCGGGTCCAGCGCGGCCATCGGGCTCTGGAAGACGAACCCGAGGAGGTCGCGGCGCAGGGCTCGGATGCCGTCGTCGTCGCGCGTGAACACCGAGCTCCCGTCCACCTCGAGATCGCCCCCCGCGCGGCGCGCATTGGCGGGCAGGAGGCGGCCGATGGCCAGCCCCAGGGTCGATTTTCCCGAGCCGGACTCGCCCACCAGGCCGAGTGAGCGGCCGGGCGGCAATGCGAAGCTCGCGCCGTCCAGCGCCCGCACCACTCCGCGCGGCGTGTCGTAGTCGACGACGAGATCGCGGGCACGAACGAGTGCGCTCACGTGAGGCGCCGTCCTTCGATCGGGTCCAGGGCATCGCGCAGTCCGTCGCCCACGAGGTTCACCGACAGGATGGCGAGCGCGAGGACGACCCCGGCGGGAAACACCAGCCACGGCGCGATGCTCATGTAGGTGGCGCCGAGCTGAAGGAGGGAGCCGAGCGAAGGGTCGGGCGGCTGGGACCCGAGCCCCAGGAAGCTCAGTCCGCTCTCGATCAGCATGCCGATCGACAGCGCGTAGGTGAGCTGCACTATGGCCGCCCCGGCGATGTTGGGCAGCAGGTGCACCGCCATGATGCGAAGCGGCGAGGCCCCTGCGACCTCGGCCGCGGTCACGAACTCGCGCGCGGCGACCCCGAGCGCCACCGAGCGCACCGCGCGGATGAACAGGGGCAGGGTCGCGGCGGTGATGACGCTGATGACGGCGAGCGTGCCGGGCCCGGCCATCGACACCACGAGGAGGCCGAGGATGATCGGGGGGAAGGCGAACAGGACGTCGGCCAGTCGGGCGATGACTCCGTCCGTGAAGCCGCGGAAGTACGCCGCCATGATCCCGATGAAGACTCCGATCACGCCGGTGAGGAGCACTGCCGCGCCGGAGAGGAGAAAGGTCTCCAGGATCCCGCCGACCAGGCGTGGGAGATGGGAGCGGCCGAGCTCGTCGGTGCCGAGCGGCAGCGCCGGGGACGGCGGCGAGAGCCTCGGGCCGGCGCCGATCGCGATCGGATCGCCGATCGGCAGGAGTGGTCCGAGTGCGCCCGCGAGCACCAGCAGCACCAGCAGGACGGCGCCGGAGGCGCTGAGCGGGTCGCCGCGCAGCCGCCGCCACACCCGTGCCGGCGGTCCTTCCCGCCCTCCGCTCACTGGCCCCGCCGCCCCCGGATGCGGGGATCGAGGAGTGCGTAAGCGATGTCGACCAGCATGTTGCAGGTGACGATGACCCCGGAGAAGAGCAGGACCGCGCTCTGGGTCACGCCGTAGTCCCGGTTGAGGAGCGCGTTCCAGGTATAGAGTCCGACGCCGGGGACCGTGAACAGAATCTCGACGATCACCGCGCCGCCGAGCAGGAAGCTCAGATACATGGTGGCGACGGTCAGGACCGGGAGCGATGCGTTGCGCAGGACGTGCCGGCGGACGATGGACCGGGGGCGGTCCCCCCGGGCCACCGCGCTCGTGATGTAGCCCTCGGTCATCACGGTGAGGACCGATTCTCGCGTCGTGCGCAGGATGAGCGCGATACCGAAGACGCTGAGGGTGGAGGCGGGCAGGACCATGGCGCGCAGGTTGGTCAGCGGCTCCTCGAAGAAGGGCACGTAGCCACCCACCGTCAGACCCAGGGACCATACCGAGAAGACGTAGACCAGGGCGACGCCGAGCACGAAGTCCGGTGTGCTCGCGCCCAGGGCACCGGTCAGCCGCCCTCCGATCCGCACACTCCGGGAGCTGTCCGCGAGCCCCGCGGCGACACCGAGCGGCAGCCCCACGACGAGCGCGGTGACGATCGCCATCACCGCGAGCTGCACCGTCGCCGCCGAGCGGCGCAGGATCTCGTCCGCGATCGAGGTCTGGGTGATCATCGAGGTCCCGAAGTCCCCCCGGAGCACCGCGCCGAGCCAGGCGAGGAGCTGCTCGGGCCGGGAGCGGTCGAGACCGAATCGCTGCGTGATGAGGGCGCGGGCCTCCTCGGTCTGGATCGGACCGAGGATGATCATCTCGAACCCGCCCGGCAGCAGGCGCATCGTGATGAACACGATCAGCGAGACGCCGAACATCGTCAGCAGTGCGGTGGCCACGCGGGCGGTGATGTGGATGACGAGGCGCACTCGTCAGCCTCCGGCGGCCGGCGGGGTCGAGACCGCCCCGCGCGGGACCGGCGGGGCGGCGGTGCCTGCGGGACCGGGCCGCTCAGTCGATGCGCGAGAACTCCTCGGCATACTTGAGGTTGTTGAAGGTGCTCTCGTTGCGGCCGATGCGGGCGCTTATCAGGTCGGAACGGTAGGCGACGTAGTCCGGTTTGTTGACGAGCGCGAGCACGTTGGAGCGCTCGTTGATCGCGCTGCACACCTCGGCGAGCGCGGCGTTTCGCTCCGCTCCGTCACCGAGCGTGCGCGTCTTCGCCACCAAGGCGTCGATCCGCTCATCGGTGATGGTGTAGCCGTGGGCCCAGCCCGCGGCACCGGCCTCGGTCCACCAGAAGAGCACGATGGCGGGGTCGGTGTAGCCGGCGAACCAGGACACCGCGAGGTCGAAATCGGTCTCCTCGGCGAAGACGCGGGCGTACCACTCCGCCGCCGGGATCTGCTCGACGAAGGCGTCGAAGCCGGCCTCGTTGAGGCTCGCCTGCACGACCTGGGCGATCAGCGGGTAGATCATCAGCGTCGAAGATCCGATGACGCCCACCTTGGCACCCGTCGCCCCCGCCTCCTCGAGCAGAGCCCGCGCCTTGGCGAGGCGCTCCTCGCGCGGCATGACGTAGAAGGGGTCGTCGCGGCAGGCCTCGTAGCCGAGTCCCGCCGGCACCGGGTAGTCCACCACCGCCTCGCCGCCGAAGACGATCCGGGAGATGGCCTCGCGATCGAGCGCGTAGTGGGCGGCTTGGCGCACCCGCAGATCGGTGAAGGGAGAGTCCGCCTCCTTGGCACTGATGTCGAGGCGGAAGTAGTTGGTCGTGTTCTGCACCACCACCTCGACGCCGGGCACGTCGGCCAGCAGCAGGGGGGTGTCGGGATTGGCGAAGGTCGCGATGTCGACGCGGCCGTCGCGAAGCGCTGCGATGCGCGCGCTGTCGTCGGGCAGGATGCGGATGATCAGCGCGTCGATGAGCGGATGGCCCTCGCGGTGGAAATGCGGATTGCGCGCCAGAGTCCAGGACTCGTCCTGAAGGTGCTCGGTCACCATGAAGGGGCCGGAACCCAGAATGTCCACCGCCGGGTCGAAAGTGCCGGCCTCGAGCTCCTGCATCGGAAGGATGGAATAGGTGGTGAGCGGCAGGACCTTGAGGAACACCGCGTTCGGCGCGGCGAGATCGAAGCGTACGGTGTGATCGTCTTCCGCCTCGATCGCCTCGAATTCACCGAGCTGCTTTCCCCACACCCCGGCCGTCTCGGGATCGGTGATGCGCCGGAAGCTGCCGGCCACGTCGTGGGCGGTGACCGGGCGGCCGTTGGAGAAGGTCGCGCCGGGGTTCAGGTGAAAACGGATGGAGGTGGGAGACAGCTCTTCCCAGGACTCCGCGAGGCCGGGGGCGAGCCCGAAATCGGCGTCGGTGCCGAGGAGCTGATCGTAGACGAGGTGGAAGAAGCTCCACGACGCGCCGTCCCCGGACAGGTGGGGATCGAAGGAGATGACCTCCGTCGGCTTCCCCCAGGCGATACTTCCGCCCGAGCCGGCCTGGGCTGCGCCGCCGATGGCGAGGCTGCCCGCCGTGAGGGCCGCCGCGAACAGATTCAGGAAACGCCACGATGTCATGATGGATGACTCCATGGTTGCTGCGGGGTGAGGCTTCTTCGAGGCTTGCACGCTCCCCGGTGCCCGTCAAGGCGCGCTCGAGGATTGAGCCCCCGGCTCGCGAAAGTCGGGCATCGGCGTCTCCCCCGGCCGCAGCCAGGGGAAGGTCGCTTCGTAGGCGAGGGCGGCACGGAACACCGAGACATCGTCGTAGGGGCGCCCGACGAGCTGAACGCCGGTGGGGACGCCGTTGGCGGCGACGCCCGAGGGCACGCTCGCGACCGGGAGCTGACCCAGCGTGTTGAAGGGGTAGGTCAGGCACCAGCCCACGTAGGGTTCCACCCTCTCGCCTTCGATCACCACTTCCCCGTCGAAGATCGAGTGGTCGGCCGGCAAGGAAGGCAGCGCCAGGGTAGGGCACAGGAGGAGGTGGTAGCGCGAGAGAATCGGGGAGAGCTTCATCCACATCTCGGCGCGGATCCGCCGGCCGGCGAGGAGATCGTCGATCGAGAATGCCCGGCCCTGCTCCACGTCGCGGACGCAGTCGGGGAGCAGCTCGTGGCGCCAGCGCAGCAGGTAGGGGCCGAGCAGGTGCGCGACCAGGGTCTTGCTGCGCACTTCCCAGGCGGACACCGTTGCACTGGTCCAGCCGAGATCGACCTCCTCGACCGCGCAGCCGAGGTCGCGGAACACCTGGGCCGCGTGACGGGTCGCGCGCTCCACTTCGGGGTCGATGCGCTTGTAGCCGAGGTCCATCGAGAGGGCGACCTTGAAGCCCTTGATGGAGCCGGGCTGCCGGGGCAGCACGACGCGCTCGCGCAGGGTGGCGAGGTCGTGCGGGTGCTGGCCCGACATGACGTTCTGCATCAGGGCGCCGTCGGCCACGCTGCGCGCCATCGGTCCGTAGTGGAGGTAGCTCTCGAACACGCCGCCCCGATCCTGGGGGTTGCGCCCGAAGGGGGGCTTGTAGCCGAACACCCCGCAGGCGGAGGCGGGGATGCGCAGCGAGCCGCCGAAATCGGAGCCGTCGGCGATCGGCGTCATGCCGGCGGCGAGCGCGGCGCCGGAGCCGCCCGAGGAGCCGCCGGGGCTCATCGCGAGATTCCAGGGGTTGCGTGTCACCCCCCACAGGGCGCCGGTGCACACGGTGGGGATGCCGAGCTCGGAGCTCGTGGCGCGCGCCAGGGGGATGGCCCCAGCGCGGAGCAGGCGCTCGACCGTGGGCAGGGTGTCGGTGGCCACGTCCCGGGCGAAGATGCGGCAGCTCTGCGGGTTGCGCTCGCCCTTGATGGAGTGCAGGTCCTTGATCATGACCGGCACGCCTTCGAGGCGGCGCAGCCTCGCGCCCGGTCTCGTGTATCGCGCCTCCGCCCTGCGCGCCTGCTCGAGGGCGCGGTCGTGGTAGAGGATGGTGGTGGCGTTGATGCGGGCCTCCACCTCCTCGTGGCGAGCGATCAGCGCCTCGACGAGCTCCACCGGCGACAGGGTCCGGGCCTTGAAACGCGCGATCGCCTCGTTCGCCGAGAGATAGCAGAGCTCCGACACGGCCATTGTCTCCGGCGCGGCCATTGTCTCCGACATGGCCATTGCGACCTCCCTGGCTGCCCGCGGGTATTGTCGTCTCCCGGCGCTCGGAGCGGCAAGCGAGGCGGTTGGAGCGGCAAGCGAGGGTACACGCCCGGATCGACGTATCCGGGCGCATCCGTGATCGGTTGACGAGTTTTCGTCCCGGATAGTCACCTGGATTGCCGCTTGGATTCCCGCCCCCGCTTTCGCCGGGGGCAGGCTTTCCGCGGGAATGACCGCCCGCTTGGTCGGCCGAGGCCGAGGCCTCGGCATGGATTCCCGCTCCCCGATCGGGGTCGGGGACAAGCTTCGCGGGCATGACGGAAGGCGGCGCTTCCGCCGGAATGCCGATGCTCGAATCAGGGGCCATTCCCCCTCTCAGGTGCTGTTCCTCGTCATCCCCGCACCCGAGCCCCCTCCGTCATTCCCGCGCTCCCCGTCATTTCCGGCACCCGAGCCCTCCTCCGTCATTCCCGCGGAAGCGGGAATCCATGCCGCGGCCCCCGCCGCGCCGCCCCCGGATCATACCCGCACCAAGCCGGCCCCCGAGCCACACCGGGCCCGGGAA
>CAYFYD010000035.1:0-16074 GCA_964347195.1 uncultured Ectothiorhodospiraceae bacterium | reverse complement strand
GGCCGGCGGGCCGCCCGGGGGGGGGGGGTGGGGGCCGGCCCCCCGCGGGGGGGGGGGGGGGGGGCGCCGCGGGGGGACGGGGGAACGACGGAGACCGCATCGGACGCGGCCCGCTCTCCTTCCCGCGCGAGCGGGAGTCCATTGAAGCAGCTCCGTCCCGGAGCGTGGGGTGCTCATCCACTACGGACGGCTCCCGCGGGAACGACGGGAAGCGGCACGGGAAGGACCAGGGCGGACTGGCCAAGGTACTGAAGACGATGGGACGCACTCCGTCCTCGCGCGCCGCCCCATCGACCTCCCGCACTGCGTTCTCGGCCTTCTGTGCCTCCGCTGCGAAGGGAGTGGTGACCTGCCGGTACTCCGGATCGTCGAACCGGGCCGGCAACGCGTGCCCGAAGGTCTTCGCCGTGATTCCGGTGCCGTTGGAAATGAAGAAAGCGCTCCGCCGCATCGGCTCTCCCGCCGAGCCCGCTACTCCCGGAAGCGGCCGATGGCCATCACGCGGCGGTAGCGCGCTTCCAGCATGCTCTGCACGTCCATGGCGTCGAGGGCCCGCAGCTCCTCGATGAGCACGCGCTTGAGTTCGCGCGCGCAGGCGTCCGCGTCACGATGCGCCCCCCCCAGCGGCTCCTCTATCACGCGGTCGATGAGCGCGAGCTGCTTCAGGCGCTCGGACGTGATGGCCATCGCTTCCGCCGCCTCGGGAGCTCGTTCCGGACTGCGCCACAGGATGGAGGCGCAGCCCTCGGGCGAGATCACCGAGTAGGTGCTGTACTGCAGCATCATGATGCGATCGCCGACACCGATCGCGAGCGCGCCGCCGGATCCCCCTTCGCCGATCACGGTGCACACGACCGGGGTGGGAAGGGTGACCATTTCGAACAGGCTTCGGGCGATCGCCTCGCTCTGGCCGCGCTCTTCGGCCCCCACCCCGGGGTAGGCGCCGGGAGTGTCGATGAAGGTCAGGATGGGGAGTCGGAAGCGGGCGCCGAGCTGCATGAGACGCAGCGCCTTGCGGTACCCTTCGGGGCCGGGCATTCCGAAGCGGCGGCCCACCTTGTCCTTGGTGGATCGGCCCTTCTGGTGGCCGACCACCACCACCGCGCGCCCGTTCAGGCGGCAGAGTCCGCCCACCACCGCCGGATCGTCGGCAAAGCTCCGGTCTCCATGGAGCTCCTCGAAGTCGGTGAAGATCCGCGCGAGGTAGTCCAGGGTATAGGGCCGCTCGGGGTGGCGCGCGAGCTGCGAGACCTGCCAGGCGGAGAGCTTGGAGAAGGTGGATCTGGTCAGCTCGTGGCTCTTGCGCGCAAGCCGCGCGATCTCCTCCTCGATGTCCAGGCCGGGCTCCGCTTCGACCCGCCGGAGCTCCTCGATCTTGGCTTCGAGCTCGGCGATGGGGCGTTCGAAGTCGAGGAGGTTGCGCTTCATCGATACTCCAGCGATACCCGGTCCCGGCCGGCGAGCTCCTCGAGGCAGGCCAGCAGCTCGTCGGTGGGACGTACCCTCCACTCGTCGCCCAAGGGCATTCTGACCCGGGCGTCGCCGCGACAGTAGTCTATGCATACCGGCGTGGAGCCGCTCCCGGTACCACGCATCGCATCGGCAAGCGAGCGCAGCAGCCCGCGGCTCACTCCGGCCCCATCCAGGCGCAAGGCTATCCGTTTGGCGTGCTTCGCTCTCGCCTCCTCCAGCCCGCAGGCGCGTTCGACAGTGATCGAGCTGCCGCCGCTCCACTCGTCGGCGACCACCTCTCCCTCGAACACGAGAAGGTGGTCCTTGACCAGGAGCTCCCGGTGACGCTGGTAGACCTCGGCGTAGACCACCGCGTCCACGCGCGCGCTCCGATCGTCCAGGCTCACGATCGCCATGCGTCCGTTCCGGCTGTTCGTGACCCGCACTCCCACCACGAGCCCCGCCACCACCACTTTGTCGCCGGTGGATGCGCCGAGCTCGGCGAGTCGGGCGGTGGTCATCTCGGAGAGCTCCGTCTGGAACCTCGCAATGGGATGACCGGTGAGGTAGACACCGAGGGTTTCCTTCTCGCCCCCGAGGCGCTCCTCCTCGGACCACTCCGGCACCTCCACGAAGGAGTCGCCGCCGTCCATGTCCGCCGCCGCGCCGCCGAAGAGGTCGTCCTGCCCCGCGACCGCATCGCGTCCCTGCTGTTCCGCCGCCTGCAGCGCCCGGCCGAGGGTAGCGAAGAGGGAGGCGCGCGAGGGACCGAGGCGGTCGAGCGCTCCCGCCCGGACCAGGGCTTCGACGGCCCGCCGGTTGACCCGGCGAGCGTCGATGCGGCGGCAGAAGTCGAAGAGGTCGGCGAAGGGTCCCTTCGCGTCCCGGGCCTCGACGATGCCGGCGACCGCGTTCTGGCCCATTCCCTTGAGCGCACCCAGCCCATAGCGGATGGTGCCGGGGTCCGCGACCGTGAAGGCATGGTCGCACTCGTTGACGTCGGGGGCCGACACCCGCAGGGAGAGCGCGCGGCACTCGTCGATCATGACCAGGACCTTGTCGGTGTTGTCCATGTCCGCCGACAGGACCGCGGCCATGAACGCGGCCGGATAGTGGGTCTTGAGCCAGGCGGTCCGGTATCCGATGAGGGCGTATGCGGCGGAGTGGGCGCGATTGAACCCGTAGCCCGCGAACTTCTCCATGACGTCGAAGATGGCGCTCGCGATGTAGGAGGGCACCTCGCGTCCGGCCGCGCCGGCGAGGAACACCGCGCGCTGTTTCGCCATCTCCTCCGGCTGCTTCTTGCCCATCGCCTTGCGCAGGACGTCCGCGCCGCCCAGGGTGTAGCCGGCCAGCACCTGGGCGATCTGCATGACCTGTTCCTGGTAGAGGATGACGCCGTAGGTCGACTCGAGGATCGGCTCGAGATCGGGATGCGGATAGCGGACCGGGACTCTTCCCTGCTTGCGGTCGATGAAGTCCTCCACCATGCCCGACTGCTGCGGACCCGGCCGGATGAGCGCGTTCAGGGCGCTGAGGTCGTCGAAGGTGTCGGGGACGAGACGCCTGATGAGGTCCTTGCACAGGCGCGATTCGAGCTGGAAGACCGCCGTGGTCTCGGCGCGCTGGATCAGGGAGTAGGTGGCGGGGTCGTCGAGCGGGATCCCGGCGAGGTCCAGGCTCTCCTCCCCGGCCTGCGCGCGCGCCTCGTTGACGGTGTGCACCGCCCAATCGATGATGGTCAGGGTGCGCAGTCCGAGGAAATCGAACTTCACCAGGCCGACCGCCTCCACGTCGTCCTTGTCGAACTGGGTGACGAGCGTGCCGTCCTGCTCCCGATAGAGCGCGGTGTAGTCGGTGAGGGCGCGGGGGGCGATGACGACGCCACCGGCATGACGCCCCGCGTTGCGGGCGAGGCCCTCCAGCTTGCGGGCCAGATCGACGATGGCCCGTGCGTCCTCGTCCTCCTCGCAGCGCGTCCTGAACGCCTCCTCCTCGAGCGCGCGCTCGAGCGTCATGCCGAGCTCGAACGGGATCAGCTTGGCGAGTTGATCCACGTAGCCGTAGGGAAAGCCGAGCACTCTTCCCGTGTCGCGCACCACCGCCCGCGCCGCCATCGTTCCGAACGTGATGATCTGGGCCACCCGCTCGCCGCCCGAGGACGAGGACGAGTCCGCGTAGCGCCGGGTAACGTAGTCGATGACCCGGTCCCGGCCTTCCATGCAGAAATCGATGTCGAAGTCCGGCAGCGACACCCGCTCGGGATTGAGAAAGCGCTCGAAGAGCAGGCGGTGCTCGATCGGATCGAGGTCCGTGATCCCCAACGCGTAGCCCACCAGCGATCCCGCCCCCGACCCGCGCCCGGGTCCCACCGGTACCCCGTTGTCCCGGGCCCAGCGGGTGAAGTCCGCGACGATGAGGAAGTAGCCGGCAAAGCCCATGCGGGTGATGACGTCGAGCTCCATCTCCAGACGGGCCTGATATTCGTCCCGCCCCGCCGTCGCCTCCGTCGTCTCGCAGAGGCGGGCCTCGAGACCCTCCCGCGCCTCGCTCCTCAGACACGCCTCCACCGTGGTGTCCGCGGGCACCGGGAAGTCCGGCAGGTGGTCCTGGCCCAGGGTGAGCTCCAGATTGCAGCGTCTCGCGATCTCCACGCTGTTCTCGATCGCCTCCGGGAGGTCGGCGAAGAGCTCGACCATCTCCCGGGGGCTGCGCAGATACTGCTGCTCGGAGTAGCGCCGGGTGCGGCGCGGGTCGCCCAGCGTGCGGCCTTCCTGGATGCACACTCGAGCTTCGTGGGCCTCGAAATCGTCGCGACGGAGGAAGCGGACCGGATTGGTGGCGACCACCGGCAGGTCGAACTCCGACGCGAGGTCGAGCGCCCGGTCGAGATACTCCTCCTCGCCGCCCCGCCCGGTACGCTGCACTTCCAGGTAGTAGCGCTCGGGAAAGACGCGTATCCAGTCCTCCAGCCGGCGGCGTGCCGCATCCGTCCGCCCGGCGAGGAGCGCTTGCCCGATGTCGCCCTGGGCGCCGCCGGAGAGCGCGATCAGGCCCGGAGCCCCGTCCTCGAGCCAGGTCCGGTCGAGCATCGGGGTGCCCGTCGCCAGCCCCTCGACGTAGGTCCGGGAGACCAGCCGGGCGAGCCGGGCATAGCCCTCGCGGTCCTGGCAGAGCAGCAGCAGGCGGGCCGGCTGGCTGGGGTCGTAGGCGTTCGGCAGCGCGAGGTCGACCCCGACGATCGGCTTGACTCCCGCCGCGACCGCCGCCCGGTAGAACTTGACCGTCGAGAAGAGGTTGCCGCACTCGGTGACCGCGAGTGAGGGGATCCCGGCCGCCACGCAGGCGTCGACGAGCGGACGGATCCGGACGATGCTGTCGACGAGCGAGTACTCGGTGCGCAGGCTGAGAGGGACGAAAGGGGCAGACATGACGCAGCCGCGAGGGATACCCTCGGATTCTAACGCGGCGGCGGCTCGGGCAGACCCGGCCCACGCCCTTCCCGCCTCGGGACGCGGTAGCGCGGGTCGGCCTGGACGAGGCGCCGGACCGGCCCGAAGGTGCGGCGATGCGCCGGGCACGGCCCGTGGCGGGCCAGGGCCAACCGGTGGGCGCGGGTCGGATAGCCCTTGTTGGAGGCGAACCCGTACTCTGGATAGTGGCGGTCGAGGTTCGTCATCTCGCGGTCTCGCGCCACCTTGGCGAGGATGGACGCCGCGGATATCTCGGCTACGCACGCGTCTCCCGAGACGATGCCGCGCACCTCGCAGTCGAGGTCCGGGACCTGATTGCCGTCCACCAGCACCCGGTCGGGAGACGGCACGAGGGCTTCCACCGCGCGCTGCATCGCGAGAAGGGTCGCCCGCAGGATGTCGAGGGTCTCGATCTCCTCCACGCTCGCGCTGGCCACGGCAAAGCCCCTGGCCCGCTCCCGGATCGCGATCGACAGCCTCTCCCGCGCTCGGGCGCTCAGGACCTTGGAATCGGCCAGACCGTGCACGGGACGACCGGGATCGAGCACCACCGCCGCCGCCACCACCGGACCGGCGAGCGGCCCCCGTCCCGCCTCGTCCACCCCCGCGACCCCCCCTCCTCTCGGGCGGCTCATACCGCGACTCCCGGTTTCCGGAGAACCTTCCCTGCTTCGCCGTCGAGGCGAGGGGAGAGAAGCGGACCGGCATTCCGCCCCGGACGCGGTGGGCACGGCAGGGCCGGAGCGTGGACTGCCCGGTTCGCGTCCGTTGCCCGTCGACCCGCGCCGGCAGACGGGGAGAAGCACCCCGCCTCGGGGGGCGGGCAAGGGCACGCGTTCCTCATCTCCTCACTGCGTTCCCCTCCCGCGGGGAGGGCGGCCGAGCAGACCGAGCACGGCGCGGGCGGCGCTGCGGTCCGCATCGTTGCGCAGGGCGTCGTGAATGGAGGCGAACTCCGCCGCGAGCGCGGGCAGGGTCTGCGGGTTCTCGAGGTAGCGAAGCACCGCGGCGCCGAGCTGCTCGCCGGTGGCGCGGTCCTGCAGGAGCTCGGGAACGAGCGGCCGCTCCGCCAGCAGGTTGGGGAGTCCCACGTGCGGCACGTGCAGGAGCCTCCTTCCTATCGCCCAGGTGAGGGCGAGGGTGCGATAGGTGATGACCATCGGTCGCCGCAGCAGGAGCGCTTCGAGGGCGGCGGTCCCCGACGCGAGCAGCACGACGTCCGCCGCGGCCATCGCCGACCAGGAATCGCCGTCGAGCATCCGCACCTCGATGCCGTACCCCCGCTCTTCCAGCACTCTCTCGAAGAGGCGCCGCAGGTGCGCATTGACGTTCGGCACCACGAAGCGGATGTGTCCGCGCCGGGCGGCGAGCCAGCGGGCGGCCTCCACCATGGGACCAGCGAGCTGGCTGACCTCGGAAGCGCGGCTGCCGGGCAGGAGCGCCACGATCTCCGCATTTCGCGGAAGTTGCAGGCGTCTTCGCACCAGGTTCCTGTCGGGAGGGTCGGTGATGGCGTCGGCGATCGGGTGACCCACGAAGGTCGCATCGACCTCCCGGAGGGCGTAGAAGTCCGCTTCGAAGGGAAACAGCACGAGCACGAGGTCGGCGGACCGGGCGATCTTTCGCACCCGATAGCGCCGCCAAGCCCATACCGAGGGGCTCACGTAGTGCACCGTGGGGATGCCCGCCCGGCGGAGACGCCCCTCGAGGGCGAGATTGAAGTCCGGCGCGTCGATGCCCACGAACACGTCCGGCGGGTCCGCGATCCAGGCCCGTGCGAGACGGGACCGGACCGGCAGAAGTGCGAGGTAGCGTGGCACCGCTTCGGCGAGGCCGGCGACGGAGAGGCGATCCATCGGGTAGAGCGAGCGGCAACCCTGCTCGATCATGGCGGGGCCGGCAATGCCCTCGAAGCGGGCGTGGGGTACGCTCTCGCCGAGCGCCCGGATGAGCCCGGCGCCCAGGCGATCTCCCGACACCTCTCCCGCGACCAGGGCTACGCGCACTGTCGGTCCGCGCTCCTGGCCCGCAACTCTCGCCGACCTCCGACCGCGCCCGCCGGCCACGAAGGCCGAAGCAGGCGTGCTCCCTCGCGCCACCTCGGCCGGGTCGCCACTGCCTCCTGCGCTACGCCGTCCCTGCCTCGTTCGCCGGCCGGGCGAGGCTTCCCCCGCCTGACCGCCCGCCGGGACGACGCGCCCCCGGCCCTTCGTCTCGTCCCGGCTCGCCCACCCATGTCTCTCTCCCCCGTGCGCCCGGTCCCACGGCGTCTCGACGCCCCCGCTGCGAAGCGCGCCGAGACCTGCCGACTATCGCACGATGCCCCGCTTCGAGCGCAACAGGAAGTCGCGCAATCGGCGCACGTCAGCGCATTGCCCGGCCGCCTCCGCCAGCGCGGCGGCCGCCTGCTCGACGCTGTAACCCTGGCGATACACCGCGCGGTAGGCGCGTCGCAGAGCCTGGATCCGCTCGGGGCTGTATCCCCGTCGTCTCAGGCCCTCGCGGTTCAGCCCGTGGGGACGGGCGAAGTGCCCGGCGACGGTCACGTAGGGCGGCACGTCCTTCAGGATCACGCTCCCCATGGCGGAGAAGCTGTGCGCACCGATCGCGCAGAACTGATGCACTACGGTGAAGGCTCCGAAGGTGGCCCAGTCGCCCACCTCCACGTGGCCGGCGAGCGTGGTCCCGTTGGCCAGCACGTTGTCGGACCCGATCCGGCAGTCGTGGGCGAGGTGCACGTAGGCCATGATCCAGTTGCGGTCGCCGACGCGGGTGACGCCGCTCGCCGCCGTCCCCCGGTTGAAGGTGCAGAACTCGCGAACGACGTTGTCGTCGCCGATCTCGAGCCGGGAGGTCTCGCCCCGGAACTTCTTGTCCTGGGGCTCCTCGCCGAGGGAGCTGAACGGGAAGATGCGGTTGTTGCGGCCGATGGCGGTCGGACCGCGGATGACGACGTGGGGTCCGATCTGCGTTCCCGCACCGATCGAGACCTCCGGCCCGATGACCGCGCCCGGCCCGACCTCCACGTCTTCGGCGATTCGAGCGCTCGCATCGACGATCGCGCTCGGATGGATCACTCGCCGAGCTGCCGCAGCGCCCCCATGAGCTCCGCGTGGGCCACCACGGTGTCGTCGACGCGGGCCTCCGAGCGGACCTTCCACACGCCGCGCACCGCGCGCACGCGCGTCACTTCCACCAGCAACCGGTCGCCGGGAACGACCGGATGCCGGAAACGCGCCCGGTCCACGCCGACGAAGTAGTAGATCGAATCGGCCGGCGGCCGCTCCTCGAGTGAGCGCAGGGCGAGGATCCCCGTCGCCTGCGCCATTGCCTCGAGGATGAACACCGCCGGCATTACCGGCTGGCCGGGAAAGTGGCCGGAGAAGAAGGGCTCGTTGACGGTGACGTTCTTGAGCGCCAGCACCGATTCCCCCGGTGTGCACTCGAGGATCCGGTCGATGAGCAGCATGGGGTATCGGTGCGGCAGATAGTCCAGCACCTCGACGATGTCCATGGCGTTCATTCCTTCTTCCCGGGACTCGGGGATTCCCGTTCGCCGTCGCGGTCGATTGCGAGCCGGCTCTCGAGGCGGCGGATCCGGCGGGCCATCCGATCGAGCTGCCGCATCCTCGCGACGTTCTTTCGCCACTCCCGATTCTCCTGAATGGGCATGCCGGAAGAGTAGACCCCCGCCGCCCTGATGCTGTTCGGTACAGCGGAGGTCGCCGTGAGGTGCACATCGTCCGCCACCCGGATGTGGCCGGCAATCGATGCCGCTCCCGCGATCCTGCACCTGCGGCCGATCCGCGCGCTCCCGCCGATCGCGACGCAGGCCGCAATCGCGGTGTGGGCACCGATGTGCACGTTGTGGGCGATCTGGATGAGGTTGTCGAGCTTGACCCCGTCCTCGATCACCGTGTCTTCGAGCGTACCGCGGTCGACGCTCGTGTTGGCGCCGATCTCCACGTCGCTGCCGATGACCACTCCCCCCAACTGCGGGACCTTTATCCAGATTCCGTCCTCGTTGGCGATCCCGAAGCCGTCGGCTCCGATCACCACCCCCGGGTGAACGATCGTGCGCTCGCCGAGACTCGCTCGACAACACACCGTGACGTTGGCGATCAGGACCACCCCGGTCGCGATCTCCACCTCGCCCTCGAGGACGCAGCCGGGACCGATCACGGCGTTCTCGGCGATGCCGACCCGAGGGCCAATCACGCAGTGGGCTCCGACCGAAGCGCGGTCGGACACGCGTGCCCCCTCGCTGACGCTGGCGCTCGGATGTATGCCGGCGGGAGGAGGAGAAGCGGCAGTGAGCAACGTCGCCGCCCGCGCATAGCCTGCATAGGGATTGGACGTCACCAGACAGGCGGTGGGGGACTCCTCGACGTAGTGCCGCTCGAGCAGCACCGCCGAGGCACGGGTGGCGGCCAGGTCGGAACGATAGCGGCGGTTGTGGAAAAAGCTCAGGTCGCCGCGACCCGCCTTCTCGAGAGTGGCGACCCCGTGCACGTAGTGCTCCGGATCGCCATGCAGCTCGGCGCCGATGATCGCAGCGAGGTCCCCCAGCTTGTAGTCCAAGGCGCCCGCACCCCGAGGTCTTCAGCCGCCGCTGTCGAACTCGACCTGCAACCGGTCGATGACCTTCTCCGTGATGTCGACCCGCTCTCCGGCGAACACCACCCCGTCGGTCAGGATCATGTCGTATCTCTCCGCGTTCGCCAGCGACAGAATGACCTCCGTGATCTTGCGCTGGAGCTTGGACAGCTCGCGGCTTCGGTACAGGTTGAGATCTTCGCGAAACTCCTCCTGGGAACGCCGGAGCTCGCGCCTCAGGCGCACCACTTCTTCCTCGAGCTCCGCGAGCGCGCTCGAAGACATGATGGCGCTGTCCTTTACCAGAAGGTTTTCCCGCTCGTTCAGATCCCTCTGGAGCCGCACCAGATCCCGGTCGCGCGGGGCGAACTCGTCGTCGATGCGGCCGCGGGCGGCCTTCGCCTGCGGTGCGGCGTCCATGACCTTGGGCACGTTCACGAAACCCACCTTGAGCTCCGCTGCGAACGCGCTCGTCGAAGCTGCGCATCCCGCTCCGGCCAGCACCGCGGCGAGGAGGCAGCGGCGAAGAAGCGCGCTCCCGGAGAGCACCGGACTAGAACGTCGATCCGACGGAAAACTGGAAGGGTTGGGTCTCATCGGTGGACTCGTCATTCAAAGGATAGGCAAGGCTCAAGGTCAACGGCCCGAGGGGAGAGATCCACTTCATGGCGATCCCGGCGGAAGTCCGCAGCTCCCCGAAGTCGACGTCATCCCCCGAATCGTACACCTGCCCGAAGTCCCAGAAGCCCGAAAAACGGAGCTGGTTCGACTCGACGAGAGGCACCGGCACTATGATCTCGGTCTGACCCGCGAACATGACGCTGCCACCGATCGGATCGTCGAGGGAATCCCTCGGCCCCAGGGTATTGGACTCGAAGCCGCGCACGGAACGCGGTCCACCCGCGTAGAAGTTGCGGGTCAGGGGCAGATCGGCAATGTCTCCGTAGCCGTCCCCGTATCCCACCTCTCCGTCGAAAGCGAAGATGAAGTCTCCCGGCAAGGGCAGGAAGCGCTGGTGGCGAAGCGTCACCTTGTAGTAGGTGAGATCCCCGGGCGGAATGCCGACCTCTGCGGAGATCGCGCTCAGGCTGCCCCGGGTCGGAAGAATGATGTTGTCGCGGCTGTCGGTGGACCACGACACCTCGGTGCGCAGGGATGAGAAGCGGCTGCCGAAGAGCTCCTCGAAGTCCTGGATCTCGTCCGACGCGTTTTCGGCGGACTCGAATCCGGTGAGGCTGCCGATCACGCGAAGGTCGACCGCATCGTACTCCGAAACCGGGAACCCGAACGAGAAACCGCCGCTCAGATCGTCCAGGCTGTAGTCCGCGAGGTTGCGCTCGCTCGCGTCCGTGATCCGGTACGCTCCCTCGATCCCGCGACTGATGCCGTCGGCGGTGTAGTAGGGATTGAACCAACTGAACGCGTAGTTGCGCCGGGACCTGCTGTTGTTGAACGCGAGCGAGAGCCGGTTGCCGGACCCGAGGAAGTTCCGGTGGCTCAGCTCGGAGGAGAGGATCACCCCGGAGTCCTGTGACAGTCCGGCCCCGAAGCTCAGATTGCCGGACGGGACCTCCACCACTTCGATCTCGAGATCCACCTGATCGCTGGTGCCGGGCACCGGCGGAGTATCGACGCTGACCTGCTCGAAGAAGCCGAGGCGATCGAGACGCTCCTTCGAGCGCAGGACCGCGCGGTTGGACATCCACGCCCCCTCCATCTGGCGCATCTCCCTCCTGAGCACCTCGTCCCGGGTATCGACGTTGCCCTTGAAGTTGATGCGGCGGACGTAGACGCGCTGACCCGGGTCGATGAAGAAGGTCAGGGCGACCGCCCGCTCGGCCTCGTCCACCTCGGGCGCCGCATTGACGTTGGCGAAGGCGTACCCGTCGTCACCGAGACGCTCCGCGAGGTTCGCGCTCGTTTCGCTGACCAGGGTCCGGGAGAAAGTGTCCCCCTTGCGGATCTCCACCAGGTCGAAGAGATCCTCTTCGTCGACGAGCAGCTCGCCGCCGAGCCGTACCTCGGAAACCGTGAACTCGTCTCCTTCCGTGATGTTGATCGTGATGTAGACGTCTTTCTTGTCGGGAGTGATCGAGACCTGGGTGGAATCTATCGCGAAGTTGATGAACCCGCGATCCAGGTAGTGCGATCGCAGCGCTTCCAGGTCGGCGGCGAGCTTCTGCTTCGAGTACTGATCGGCCTTCGTGAACACCGACCACATTCCGGTGGTGCCCAACTGAAAGAGATCCAGGAGATCGTCTTCATCGAAGGCCTGGTTGCCGACCACGTTGATGCGTTTGATCTTCGCGACCCTGCCCTCCGCGATATCGAAGCGCACTGCCACCCGGTTTCGTTCGAGGGGGGTCACCGTGCTCTCGATGCGGACACCGTAGCGGCCGCTCGCGAAGTAGGCGCGCCGGAGCTCCTGCTCCACGCGATCGAAGACGGAGCGGTTGAACACGCGTCCGACCTCGAAGTCGACCTGCCGGAGCTGTTCGCCGAGCACCTCGGTGGTGATGCTCCGGTTGCCCACGAACTCCACGCTCGCGATCGAGGCGCGCTCCACGAGCGACACCAGCAGCGTGCCGCCTTCACGCTCGAGGCGCACGTCCTTGAAGAAGCCGGTCTGGAAGAGCGCCCGTATCGCCTCCGCGCTGCGGGTGTCGTCTATCGTGTCCCCGATCTGAAGAGGCAGGTAGTTGAAGACGGTTCCCGGGGAGATTCGCTGCAGGCCCTCGAGACGGATGTCCTCGATGACGAAGGAGTCCTGTGCGCGTCCGGGGAGAACGAGGGAGAGTGCGAGCGCGACGCCGAGCACGAGTCTTCCGGCTGCCTTCAGTGCGTACATGTCTCCATCCAGTACCGTGCGGGGGTCGGTCGTCGCCCGGTGCTCGTTTCAGCCGAGCAGGCGTGCGATGTCATTGTAGAAGGCGAGCCCCATCAGGCCAACGAGCATGCCGGCACCCACGCGCTGGCCGATGAAGCGCGCCTCCTCGGAGAGCGGTCTGCCGATCAGGGCTTCGATACAGTAATACAACAGGTGACCCCCATCCAGGAGGGGGATGGGCAGCAGATTCAGAATTCCGAGACTGATGCTCACGATCGCGAGAAAGCCGAGAAACCAGGGAAGCCCCCGCTCGGCCGACACCCCGGCGTACTGGGCGATGCTGATGGGGCCGCTCAGGTTCTGAAGGGACACTTCCAACTGCACCATCTTCCACAGCATGCGCAGGGTGAGCAGCGACATCTCCCCGGTGCGTTCGAGCCCGCGCCCCAACGCTTCGAGCGGCGGGTAGCTCGCGCGCGCACCGTGCTCCCGGTGGAAGCGCTCCACGACCTCCGGCGCGGGGGGTTCCACCGCGACTCCGATGTGCCCGTAGGTGCCGCCCGCTCCGGCCTGCGCGCTCGGGACGACGGTACGGGTGATTCTCTGCCCGACACGTTCCACCACCACGTCGAGCGGCACTTCCGGCCGTTCCCGAACGACGCGAACGAGGTCCGCCCACTCCCGCACCGGCTCGCCGGCGGCGGAGAGCACCCGGTCGCCGGCGGCGAGTCCGGCCCGCGCGGCGGGGGAGTCCTCCATGACCATGGCGAGCCTCGCTTCGACGGGCAACTGCACCATGGCCACTCCGAGGCGGTCGAAGAACCCGCCCTGCGCCAGCTCGTCGACCACCACGCCTTCGAGCGGCAGCTCGATCTCCCGAGGCGACGCCGCGTCGCCCGGCGAGCGGACTTCGACGTGCAGGGCTCTTTCGCGCAGCGAGGCGCCGATGGCGCGCTCGAGGACGCTCTGCCAGGTGGGCGTCTCCTCCCCGTCCACTGCGACGATCTCCTGCCCCGCGCGCAGTCCCGCGGACTCGGCGGGGGATCCCGGCAGCACCTCCCCGACGACGGGACGTACTCCGCTCACCCCCACCATGAACATCGCCCAATAGGCGATCACCGCGAACAGGAAGTTGAACAGCGGACCCGCCACCACCACCGCCACCCGCACCGGCAGGGGCTGACGGTCGAAGGCCCCGGGAAGATCCTCCGGCGCGACGTCGCCCTTCGATCCGTCCAGCATCTGGACGTACCCGCCGAGCGGAATGGCACAGACACAGTACTCGGTGCCGCCCGGACTGCCGCGGTAACGCAGGAGCGGGCGTCCGAAACCCACCGAGAAGCGCAGCACCTTGACGCCCAGCCGGCGGGCGACCCAGAAGTGGCCGAACTCGTGCACCGTCACCAGGACCCCGATGGCGACGATGAACCAGAGAGCCGAAGTGAGGAAGGTCATCTCCGTCTCCCTCCGGCGCCCGGGCGCGGGCGGCCGAGACGCTGCGCTTCTTCTCCGGCGATGCCTCTCGCCTCCCCGTCGATCGCGATCACCGCCTCCAGCGAATCGGGCTCTCCGGGGGTGCAGCGCTCGAGCGTCGCTTCGATGATCCGGGGGATGTCGGTGAACGAGACCCGCTCCCCGAGGAAAGCCTCGACCGCGACCTCGTTCGCGGCGTTGAGGACGGCGCTCATTCCCCCTTCCGCCCGGGCCGCCGCGAACCCGAGCTCGAGACAGGGGAAGCGGCTGGAGTCCGGCGCTTCGAAGTCCAGTCGGGCGATACGAAAGAGATCCAGACTCTCCACCCCGGCCCCGAGACGCTCCGGCCACCCCAGGGCGTGGGCGATCGGAGTGCGCATGTCGGGGTTGCCGAGCTGCGCCAGCACCGAGCCGTCCTCGTACTCGACCATCGAATGAATCACGCTCTGGGGATGAATCACGACCTGAATCCGTCCGGGATGGGTGCCGAAGAGCCAACAGGCTTCGATGACCTCCAGCCCCTTGTTCATCATGGTAGCGGAGTCGACCGAGATCTTGCGCCCCATCACCCAGTTGGGGTGAGCGCAGGCCTCGTCCGGGGTAACGCCCGGGAGATCCGCAACCGGGGTTCGACGGAAAGGCCCTCCGGATCCCGTGAGGAGGATGCGGCGAGCTCCGGCCGACCGGAGGCTCGCGCTTCTCCCCTCGGGCATGCACTGGAATATCGCGTTGTGCTCGCTGTCGATGGGCAGCAGCCGGGCGCCGTGGTCGCGGACGGCGGCAATGAAGAGCCGGCCCGACATGACCAGTGCCTCCTTGTTGGCGAGGAGCACCCGCTTGCCGGCCCGGGCCGCGGCCAGCGTCGGGATCAGTCCCGCCGCACCGACGATGCCCGCCATGACCGAATCGGCGTCTTCGTGGCGTGCGACCGCCTCCAGGCCTTCGACTCCGGCTCGCACCTCGGTGTCCTCGATGCCGGCCCGGCGCAAGCCCCGGCGGAGGCGTTCGGCGGCACCGGCGTCGGCCATGGCGACGAGACGGGGGCGCCAGCGCAGACACTGCCGGGTCATCCGGACGTGGTCGGTGTTCGCGGTGAGGCCGATCACCCGGAACCTGTCGGGGTGCCGGGCAACGACGTCGAGAGTGTTGACGCCGATGGTGCCCGTAGAGCCCAGAATCGCGAGTCCTCTCAACTCGGCCTCTCCGAAACGAGTCCCGAAGCCCCCTCGGCGCAAGCGGCCCCCCGCTCCGCGGTGGATGCGGCGGCAGCGATCCTCGCCCGCATCCGCCCGCCTCCACTGCCTCCGGCCGGCATCGGAGTCAATGCGGGACCCCGCTCCCGAAGAGTCCCGCGACCGCGAGGGCGAAACAGGGCGCTGCCGCGCACAGGCTGTCGATCCGGTCCAGCACCCCACCGTGGCCGGGAATGAACCTTCCGCTGTCCTTGACCCCGGCCTGCCGCTTCACCAGGCTCTCCAGCAAGTCTCCGATCACGGAGACGAGAGCGACCCCCACCCCGAGGAAGGGATACACCCACCCCGGCGGGGAGGACCCGCCCGCGCCCGCTGCGAGCCCCAAGCCGATTGCGAGGCAGGCCGTGACCCCGCCGAGTACGCCCTCCCAGGTCTTCCCGGGACTCAACCGGGAGGCGAGGCGGCGGCGTCCGAAGCGCCGGCCGGCGAAGTAGGCGCCGGTATCCGCACTCCACACGAAGGCGAAGAGCGCGAGGATCCACTCGCGACCCTGCGCGCCCGACTCGTGCAGCAGAACCAGGGCGCAGAAGGCCGGGACCAGGACCAGCCATCCGCAGAGCCAGTGCCGCCACGCCGCCCCGGCCCGCATCGCGTACCGGCCGCGCTGCGCCCCCGCCACCCGGAGTGCCGCTACGCCCCACCACGCCGCCCCCACCCCACACAGGGCGAGGAGCGCGCCGGGGGAAGGCGCGAAGCCGAGCAGCGACAGCATGAGGGCAAGGGTGAGGGCCGCGTAGGCGCCGCGCTGCCACGGCGGCCACCCCGCCGCGAGGCCCGCCCATTCCCAGCTTCCCACCGCCAGGAAGAGGGCCGCGGCGGTCGCGAAGTACCCGGAGGGAAGCCAGAGCACCGCCGCGACCGCCACCGGCACCAGCACCAGGGCGGTGGCCATGCGCCGTAGCAGGTTCGACTCCACCGCACCTGTCCCGTTGTGTCATCCCGGCGAGGGCCATCCCGAAGTCGGAGACATCCCACTGATTCGCCTCGTCTTCCAGCGGCA
>CAYFYD010000034.1:0-16098 GCA_964347195.1 uncultured Ectothiorhodospiraceae bacterium | reverse complement strand
GTAGCCGCCGCCCTGGATCATGAAGCCCGCAATGACACGGTGAAACATGGTTCCGTCGTAGTGCCCGTCTCGTACGTAAGTGAGGAAGTTCTCAACCGTCTTGGGCGCTGATTCAGGCTCCAGCGCGACGGCGAACGAGCCGTGCGTGGTTTCGAAGGTGACGACGGGGGCTGCCCCCTCGTCGGCTTTGGTCTCGGTCTGGTTGCTCATCATGCTCCCCGCCGCGACGGCAAGCGCGAGAAGGACCGAGAGCCGCCGCAATTTGGATTTGAACAAGGCCTTGCTCCCGAATGGTGAAGGTGCGTGCCGGCGCGCAGTCTACACGTCGCCGGCGGAAAGGACAGATGCGGCTGGACGCGAACGCAAACCGTGACCGCGGCGAGTCATCCGTGCTAGCGTTTTCGTAGATGGGGAGGCTTCCATCTGCCCGACGCAGTAACGCTAAGGGAGGCATACGTGCAAAAATCAGACAACGATATCCGGGCCTACGACAGCGCGATGAAGCGCATCAAGCACTTCCGCGAGCGGGAGCTGACCCGCCGCCAGGTGCTCAAGGCCTCAGCCGCGACGGCACTGGGCGCAACGCTGGCGTCGCAGTTCGTGCCCAGCGAAGTGCATGCCGACGTGGGCGGCACCATCGTCCACTTCGCCTCGTCCGGCAAGCGGCTCGCGAACTCGCTCAGGGCGGTCAAGCCGCTCTTCGACCAGGTGTTCCCGAACGTCGAACTCGAGGTCGTCTCCAAGCCGATGAGCGAGGCGCTGACCCAGATCAACACCTACATGCGGTCCAAGAGCGACGCCTTCGACGTGATAACCCAGGACCACGCGCAGTTCGCGGCGCTCGACGCGATGGGCGCGCTCACCGATCTGGGCCCCTATCTCGAGCCCTTCCCGGACTGGATGGCGGACTACGAAGAAGACGTGCCCGAGAGCTACCGGCACATGTGGAACGTGCCGAAGGGGCCGGCCCCGCCAAGCTACATCGCGGCGCTCGCGCCCGACGGCAACGCGATGATGACCTTCTATCGCAAGGACGTGTTCGAGAAGGCGGGTATCGGGGTCCCGGTAACCTGGGACGACGTGATCGAGGCCTGCAAGGAGATCCACGACCCGGACAACGAGCGCTACGCGTACTGCGCGGCGATGGCGCGCAACTTCTGGGCCGGCTATCAGTACTACGGGGCGCTGCGGAGCTGGGGCGGCGACTACTTCGCCGACGAGGAAGGCGGGGACTGGACGGTCACCATCGAGTCCGAAGAGGGCTACCAGGCGCTCAAATATCTGGTGGAGCTTCAGAAGTACGCGCACCCCGTCTCCGCCAACGCGGGGGAGGACGAGGTCAACCAGGTGTTCGCGAACGGCACCGCCCTCTACAGCCCGCTGAGCTGGGGCACCGCGGTCCTCAACGATCCGACTTTCACCGACCTGCACGAGGCTTGGCACATGGGCCTCTCCCCCAAGGGGACCCTGCCCAACTCCGACCACCGCGCCCTCACCGGCGGATTCGGACAGTTCATGCCGACCTGGGGCGGCAACCGCGAGACCGCGTTCGCCTGGATCAAGTTCCTGAACTCCGGCGACCGCGAGGACCTCGGCGGCAGTCCCCTGATCGCGGACGCCATCGTGGGTGCGGGCGGCCAGCTTTCGCGACGCTCGACCCTCTCGCGCTGGGCCGATCGCAAGCCCTTCTTCACCGGCCTCCTGGAGGCGTATCCGGTGGCGGTGGTGAACGCGCCGGTCATCCCCGAGGCCTACGCGATCCAGGGCGCGGTCGGCGAGGAAGTGGCCGATGCGGTCAACGACGCGAAGAGCATCGAGGATGCGTTGAAGGATGCCGACAAGCGCACCCGGCGCATCATGGAGGACGCCGGGTACTACGGCTGACGGACCGGCCCGGCGGCCGGGGCATCCGGTTCGACCTCCTGCCGTGCCAAGGACGACGGGAGGGGCCGGATGCCCCCGCTGACCGGCGCCCTCCTGCGCATGGGCGGCGCCGGCACCGTCGCCCAGCGCCAGCGGCGGGTCGCCTTCCTGCTGCTCGCCCCGGCGGTGCTGGTCCTCGCCGCGCTCGCTATCTACCCGCTGATATTCTCGCTCGCGCTCTCGTTCCGGCTCGACCCGCTCTACAACCCCAAGGTCGCCCGCTTCATCGGTGGGCGCAACTACAGCGACCTGTGGGAGGACATCCGCTTCTGGGAGAGCATCGGGCGCACCGTCTACTGGTCGGTGATGGTGGTGACCGTGCAGATGGTGCTCGGGTTCTTCCTCGCGGTGCTGCTGGACCGGCACATGCGCGGGGCGGGGCTGCTGCGCTCGCTCATCATCATCCCGGTGTTCATTTCGCCGGTCGCGATGGGCCTCACCTGGCGCTTCATCTTCGAGCCGGTCTCCGGTCTCGCCAACTGGATCCTCGACTCCGGACTGGGACTGGAGAAGTACTCGTGGCTGTCGCACAAGGACACCGCGCTCTCCACCCTCATGATCGTCGACTGCTGGCAGTGGACGCCCTTCGTCGCCCTCATTCTGCTCGCCGGCATGCAGAGCATCTCGACCGAGGTGAGCGAGGCGGCGCGCCTGGACCGGGTGCGCGGCGTCACGTACTACACGCGCATCGTGCTGCCCCTGATCCGCCCCGTGATCCTGGTCGTCATCCTCATCCGACTGGTGGACTCGATCCGCATCTTCGATCTCAACTTCATCATGACCAAGGGCGGTCCCGGCTCGTCGACCCTGCTCGCGAGCACCCACGCCCACACCATCTTCACCCACGGCCACCTCGGGCTGATGGCGGCCTACGGATTTCTCATCCTGGTCCTGATCAATATCGTGGTCGGGATCTTTCTCAACACCCTGTACCGCTCGGAGAAGGCGGCGCGGGAGGCGGAGCGGAGCTGATGCGATCGGGACCCTGTGCGTTCGCCATCAACGCCCTGGCGGTCTTCGTCGTCGTGGTCTGGTTGATCCCGGTGCTGTGGGTGGGGCTCACCTCGATAAAGCCCACCAACGTCATCAACTCGCCGGAGCCCACCTTCGTCGCCTTCGAGCCGACGGGTGAGCACTACGTGGAGATCTTCGACCGCTTCAAGTTCGACCGCGCGATCTACAACAGCCTCGTCGCGGTCGGGCTGTCCACGCTGATCGTGATGGTCCTCGCCCTGCCCGCGGCCTACGCGGTCTCCCGCATGGGGATGCTGATGGGAGACACCTGGGCGCTCATCATCCTGTCGCTGCGCTTCCTGCCCGGCGTGGTGATCGTGCTGCCCTACTTCAAGATGGCGAACTTCGCCGGGATCATCGATTCGAAGACGGTGCTGGTGATCGTGTACGTCGCCTTCGGCCTCCCCTTCGCGGTGTGGATACTGCGGGGCTTCCTCCTCGACCTGCCGAAGGAGGTGGAGGAGGCGGCCCGCCTCGACGGGCTGAGCTGGCTCCAGATCATCTTCCGCCTGATCCTTCCGATGGCGGCACCGGGCATCGCGGTCACCACCATCTTCACCTTCGTCTTCAGTTGGAACGAGTTCCTGTTCGCGGTGTTCCTGACCTACGACAAGGCGCAGACGATGCCGGTGGCCCTGCAGAAGACCATCGACGTATACAATGTGTTGTGGGGCTCGCTCAGCGCGGGGGCGGTGATCCAGTTGCTGCCCATGGTCCTCGTGGTGTTTCTGCTCCAGCGGCACATTGCCCGCGGACTCGCCCTCGGGGCGGTGAAGTAGTCCCCGGTCCGTTGCGTCTCGGGCAGAATGACGAAGCGCGCTTCGCGGCTCGTTGGGTTTCCGCTCGCTGAAGGGCCGGCGGCGGGCCGCTTCCTGCGCATGTCCGTCAATCCCGTGAAGCTCGTCCCCGGCCCCGATCGGGGAGCGGGAGTGCGGGAGGACCGGTTCCGGCTGCGCCGGGTTGGGAGGACCGTATCATGACCGTCTCCATCAAGAGCCTCGTCAAGAACTTCCGGGACGGAACTCGGGCGGTGCGCGGCATCGACCTCGAGATCGAGCAGGGCGAGTTCCTGACCCTGCTCGGCCCTTCGGGGTGCGGAAAGACCACCACCCTCCGCCTGGTTGCGGGACTCGAGGAGCCCACCGAAGGCCGGATCTCCATCGACGGACGCGATGTGACCAACATCGATCCCGGCGACCGCAACGTGGCGATGGTCTTCCAGAGCTATGCGCTCTACCCTCACATGACGGCGCAGCAGAACATGACGCTCGCCCTGACCGTCGGCGGGATGCCGAAGGAGAAGGCGGCCGAGGAGGCGCGCCGGACCGCGCGGCTGCTCGGGATCGAGCACCTTCTGGATCGCAAGCCGGCGAAGCTCTCCGGCGGCGAGCGCCAGCGCGTGGCGCTGGGCAGGGCGATGGTGCGCAATCCGGCCTGCTACCTGATGGACGAGCCGCTGTCCAACCTCGACCTCAAGCTGCGCGAGCACATGCGCACCGAGCTCAAGCGACTGCACCAGCGGGACCGGGTGACCACCATCTACGTGACCCACGACCAGGCCGAGGCGTTGATCCTGTCTGACCGGGTTGCGGTGCTGAACCAGGGGACTCTCCAGCAAGTCGCCGATCCGGTGACCATCTACGAACGGCCCGCCAACACCTTCGTCGCCGACTTCATCGGCAGCCCCAGCATCAACTTCCTGCGGGGAGAGCTGCGCGACGGCGTGGCGAGCGTCGCCGGCCATCGTCTGCGGGATGTGCCGGGCGGTGACACCGGACCGGTGACCCTGGGCGTGCGGCCCGAGGACATCATCCTGGTGGAGGCGGGCGAAGGCGTCATGGACGGCACCATCGACTTCACCGAGCCCTACGGCGGGGTGGTCATCGCCTTCGTCGCCCTCGAGAACGGAGAGCGCCTGCTCGAGAGGCGCGAGCACCTCGCGGCCAGCGTCGACGTCCACCAGCCCCTCACCCAGGGCGCCCGCGTCGGCATCCGGCTGCGCTCCGCACGCATCAACTACTTCGACGCCTCCACGGGAGCGTCCCTGAGCGCGGGCGCGGCGCCGCGGCCCGTCTGACGCGCGGCGCGGCGCCCTCCTGCGCCCCGCGTCCCGGCCCTTCGCCCCGCTGCCGTCCCGGGCAGCGCGGGGGGGTCGACTCCTCCCATCCGACCCCGACCGCGTCAATCAGGCGATGGATTCCCGCCCCCGCTTTCGCTGGGGGCAGGCTTTCCGCGGGAATGACGGGAGTGCGAGATCGCGTTCGCAGCGGACGTCGCGGCCTCGCCCCGCTTGCGCGGGAGTGACATCATCTGGGCAAGATGCATCGCTCCCACGGTAGCCGCCCACCCCTCCATAGCCGTCATTCCCGCTTCCGTAACCCGCACTCCCGTCCCTCCCGCGCCATCGCCCGTCATTCCCGCGCCACCGCCCGTCATTCCCGCGCCACCGCCCGTCATTCCCGCGGAAGCGGGAATCCACGCCCGGCCCCGACCGTGTCGTATTGCCGCCCCAGGGGCCTTTGCCTATCATCCGGGCACGTTCCCGGCGCTCCTCTCGGGCGGGAGCAGCGACCGGTCACCCGGCAACCTCTGGAGGTCGGCTCATGGCCCTCAACATGCGCACCGGAAAGCTGGCGGACATCGCCTCTCTCGACCACGTCAACATCCTCACCGACGACGTCGAAGCGTGCCGCAAGTTCTACATCGACGCCCTCGGCTTCGAGGAAGGCTTCCGTCCCGCCTTCGACGTCCCCGGACTCTGGCTCTACCTGGAGGGTGCGCCGGTCGTGCACATCATCCAGGTGGAGAAGGCGCCGCCCAAGAACAGCGGCAGCATCGATCACATCGCCTTCCGTGCCCATAACTTCGACAAGTTCACGGCCCGGCTCGAGGCCAACGGGATCGAGTTCGAGGACCGCGAGATCCCCGGCATGGACCTGCATCAGCTCTTCTGCTACGACCCGCACGGCATCAAGGTGGAGTTCAACTTCGAGGGCCAGGACCGGCCCTGGGCGACGGTCGAGAAGGAGCACGAGGCGATGAAGGCGGCTGCGAAGAGCGGTGCTCGCACCGAGGCGGCGGCCTGAGGGCGGCGAGAGCGTCAACGGACAGGAGCGGCCCATGCCTTTCGTGATCGTCGCGGACTTGAGGGTGAAGGAAGAGCACCTCGCCGACTTCACCGCCCGGATCCGACGGCACGCCCACAACAGCGTGACCCGGGAGCCCGGTTGCGTCAGCTTCGAGGTCAGCATCGATCGAGAGGACCCCTGCCGTTTCGTGCTTTACGAGGTGTACGTGAGCGAAGACGACTTCGAGAAGCACAAGGCGATGCCCCACATGCAGAAGCACATGCGCGAGACGGCGTCGATGATGGACGGCGAGGTCAAGCTGGTCGGCTTCCTGGACCGGCTGACCGCGCCTGCGAAGTAGCTCCCAGGGGGCCTCGTCGGGAGCACCGGTCGGGGTCCGGGCACCGCTTCCCGGGTGCGGGTGCGGTTCCGGACAGGCCCGACGGTGCTTCCGGGTCCGTCCCGCTCGGGCTCCGTGAACGCAGCGATCGGCTCGTGCCGCGCGTTCCCGCGCCGCCTCCCGTCATTCCCGCGTCCGGCCGGTTCCCCGGCGACGCTGGAGCGGGCGGCGGCCCCGTCATTCCCGCGCCCCTCCCCAGGGCAGATCAGTTCGTGGGCGTCATCGATCGCCGCCGGACAGCGGAGCTCCTTGATGCAGAAGCGCTTTCTTCGGTTGACGACGACTTCGCCCGAGACGCTCGGCGATCGGCATAACTCCTTGATTTTATTGGACACGGTCAAGAGAACCAATCAGCCTTGTGCCCCTCCCGTCATTCCCGCGGAAGCGGGAATCCATCCCGGTCAACGAACCCCACAGCTCGAGGTAACGACTACGTCGGAGTGGCTCGGGGGAGTACGCCCGTTCACCGCTTCGGGGTCGGCGTCCGCAGCAGGAGGTCGGTCTGAAATGCAGGTCAGGTCGCTACGCCGACGACCGAGAGCACGAGGAGCAGCGCCAGGACGACCTGGCGGAATCTCCGCTCGCTCGCCCGGCGGAAGGCGCGTGCGCCGACGTAGGCGCCGGACATGTAGAAGAGGGCGAGCAGGGCCGCCTGCCACAGCTCCCGGACTCCGAGCAGCTCTTGGTGAAAGAAGATCGGGATCATGGCGGTGGAGGCGAAGAGGCCCCAGGTGATGGCGTTCGCCCGGGCCTGGGCGGCGGGAGAGGGGCCGGCGAAGAAGAAGATCATGATCGGCAGGGCGATGAAGGTCGCGCCGACGATGACCCCGCCGACGAGGCCCACGACGGCGGTAGTCGCCATGCCGGTCTCGTGGCGGTACCTCCAGTTCGCGAGCATCAGGCAGGTGCAGGCGCCGACCAGCAGCGCAATGCCTCGTTTCAGCCAGAGAGGGTCGACTCCCTGCAGGATGTGCACGCCGAAGGGGATGGCGACGATGCTCGCGATGACGAGGGGCAGGAGGCTGCGCCACGTTGCGTGCCGGACCGCGGCGGGAAAGAGCTGCATGTTCGCGGCGTAGTCGGCGAGCAGCACCAGCGCGAGCACCGAAGCCGGCGCATAGAGCTGGGTGAGCACCAGGACCATGATGGCGGGGCCGCCGAACCCGGTGAAGCCGCGCACCGCTCCCGCCGTCAGGGAGGTCGCGATGACGAGGGTCCACACCTGCCAGTGGGCGAGGCTCAGCTCCGCCATGGTCGGCGATTTACTCCCGAAGCTCGCCTTCGCGTCCCGCGGGCGAGGGCGCCGCGCGCCGGAGCCCCCGCCCGGAGGGGGCACAGGGGCATGTCATGCTGCGGTCCGGCCGTGCATCGCGGACTGCGGTTGACGGTGCCGGGCAGATCGGGGCGGATCGGGAACACGAACGAGGGGGAATCGGCACGCCAATCGCGCGTGGAGGGTGCGTCGCCAGCGCCACTCCGGCCAGCATGAAACGGCCCTGGGAGGGGGCAAGAGCCCCCTCGGCGCGGGGCCGCCTTCGCCGCTACCAGCCCGCCGCGTAGGCGGGGCGGCGAGGATCGGCGGCGCCGGCGATGGTGCCGCGGGCCAGGTCCTGGCAGACGACGCACATCGCGCCCGCCACCCAGGTCCAGTCCGGCCACGCCTGCACATCGTGGCCTCGGGCGGCCAGGTCGTGCGAAGTGGCGGCGGGAAAGCGCCCCTCCAGGTTGAGCCGCCCCGGAACTCTCGTGTGGGGCTCGAAGGAGTCGGGGAAGTCGCGGGTGGCGAAACGCGGGGCTTCCACCGCGGCTTGGGGGTTCATCCCGAACACGACGATGTTGAGCAGGGTCTGGAGCATCGCCTGCGCCTGAACGTCGCCGCCGGGGGTGCCGAAGGGCATCACGAAGCGGCCGGGCGCGATGGCGATGGCGGGGTTGGGGGTGAGACGCGGGCGCTTGCCGGGAGCGACTCCGGAAGCGTGGGCAGGGTCCGCCCAGGACTGCGAGCCGCGCGCCGAGGGACACAGCCCGGTGCCCGGGATGATCGGGGCGTCGTAGGAGACGTCGCTCGGAGTGGCGGAGAAGGCGTTGCCGTGCCGGTCGACGACCGCGATGTAGGAGGTGTCCCCGGGGGCCGCCGCTTCGGGGGAGGCGGGATCTTCTCCTCCGTCGGCCCCGTCGGCCCCGTCGGCTCCCATCGCGCGATCGGCACGAATCCGGGCCCGCTGGCTTGCCTGGTACTCGGGCGAGAGCAGGCGATCGAGCGGTACCTCGACGAAGCGCGGGTCACCGTAGTAGCGCTCGCGGTCGGCGAACGCGAGCTTCAGCGCCTCGACGACCGTGTGCACGTAGTCGGCGGAGTTGTGCCCCATGTCCCGCAGCTCGCCCGCGCGCAGCAGGGAGAGGGCCTGGGGGAGCACCGGTCCCTGGCACCATGGCCCGCAGGCGTAGACCTCCACCCCTTCGAACTCGTAGCGCACCGGAGCCTCCACCCCGACGCGGAACTCCGCCAAGTCCTCCGGGGCGAGGAGCCCGTCGTGCTCGCGGTGGTAGCGCAGGATGGCGCTCGCGATGTCGCCGCGGTAGAAGGCGCGCCGCGCCGCCTCGAGGCCCGCCGCCCGGCCGCGGCCCGCCGCCGCACACTCCTCGTCCGCCATGTACTGAAGGCTCTTCGCGAGGTCCGCCTGCACGAAAATGTCGCCGGTGCGCGGAGGCCGGCCACCGGGGAGGTAGATCGCGGCGTTGTCCGGCCAGCGCGCGTAGCCGCTCTCGTGCTCGGCGATGATGTCCGCCATGTGCGGGTACATGACGATGCCTTCTCCCGCAAAGCGGATCGCGGCGGCTGCGACCTCTGCGAAGGGCATCGTGCCGTAGCGTTCGAGCGCGGTGATCCAGGCGTCGGGCGCCGCCGG
This sequence comes from uncultured Ectothiorhodospiraceae bacterium, assembly GCA_964347195.1. GTDB lineage: Bacteria > Pseudomonadota > Gammaproteobacteria > HK1 > HK1 > JAJEAD01. Next base: position 6,784 of record CAYFYD010000034.1, on the reverse strand, counting down.
GACCACGGTGCGCAGCAGTCCCGACGGGATGCGGCCCGCGTGGCGGCGCTGGAAGTAGTCCGGCGTGACCGCGCGCGGCCAGCCGCCCAGGCCGCTTATCGTCTCGACCCGGCCCTCGCCGGCGAGGTACAGCACGATGGGCGCCACCCCCGCGACGTTGACGTACTGGCTGTGGACCACGCCGAGCGCGATGCCACCGGCCACCCCGGCGTCCACCGCGTTGCCGCCCGCCTCGAGGACCTGAAACGCGGCCTGGGTCGCGAGGTAGTGCCCGCTCGCCACCATGTGGCGCTGCCCGCGAAGGAGCGGCCGGAAGCCGTCCATGTGTGCGGGATCGGGGGTGCCGTTCGTGCTCCCGCCGGCGGCGGGGGCGTCGCGGTGGCTCGCTTCCTTTTCGTGAGGACTCATCGGCATCGCCGTGCTCCTGCCCGAGTGTGGTCTACTTCAACTTTCGAGGTTCGGAATGCTGGAATCATGCGATGGATTCCCGCCAACGAGCCCGAAACTCGAGGTCCACGGGCCCGCTCGACGACCTCGAACCAGTCCTCTTCCCGGGATCGGCCCGTTCCGGATGGGAGGGCTGCGGAGCCACGGAGGGCGGCGGCGGGCGAGCTTCGGGTTCATTGGGCGGCGAGGATCATGTCGGAGGCTTTCTCACCGATCATGATGCAGTTGGCGTTCAGGTTCGCGCTCACCACGAAGGGCATGATGGAGGCGTCGACGACCCGGAGCCCCTCGATGCCGCGCACCCGCAGCTCGTCGTCCACCACCGCGTCTCGGTCGTGGCCCATCTTGCAGGTCCCGGCCGGGTGGTACACCCCGATCGCGGTCTCCCGGATGAAGGCGCGCCATTCATCGTCGGACTGCACCTGGGCTCCGGGGCTGAGCTCCTCGATGACGTGGCGGCGGAGAGGCGCGGTGCCGAAGACCTTGCGCAGGAACTGCTGTCCGACCCGCAGCGTCTCCACATCGCGCTCGTCTCCGAGGAGGTTAGGATGGATGGCAGGGGGATCGAAGGGATCCGCCGACTTGAGCCGGACCCACCCCGCCGAACAGGGCCGGTGCACGTTGACGAGCCCGGTCACGGCCGGCCGGTCGAGCATCACCGGTCCCGACTCGCCGAGCTCGTAGCCCCCGGGGGTGAACAGGTACTGCACCCGGGATCGGGTCCCGCCGTGGTCGCGGTAGCGGATGCCGGCGACCTGCGCCATCGGAGTCGATGCCGGTCCCCGCCCCGCGACGAGCCACTGCAGGCCGAAGACGAGGTAGTGCCAGGGCCGGGTCTGGACGTTGTAGCTGCTGCGGTTGACCCAGACCGTGTGGCCGGTGCCGGCGTGGTCCTGGAAGTTCTCACCCACTCCCGGAAGCGCGTGGAGTACGGGCAGCCCGAATGCGCGCAGGTGCTCGGGCGGACCGATGCCGGAGAGCATCAGCAGTTGCGGCGAGCCGAATGCGCCGGCGCTCAGGATAACCGTTTTCGCGGCGCGGACCTGTTCCGTCTTCTCTCCGTGCAGGTACTCGACGCCGACCGCCCTCTTGCCCTCGAAGACCACCCGGCGCACATGGGCGTGGGTGCGGATCTCGAGGTTCCGGCGCCGGCGGACCGGCCACAGGTAGGCGCGGTAGGCGCTGTGGCGCCATCCCCGCCGCTGGGTCGCCTGCACGTAGTCGATCCCCTCCCGCGGCGGTGCGTTGTAGTCGTCGAGCCGGGGCAGGCCCGAGTTGACGCAGGCTTCCAGGAAGGCCTCCGAGAGCGGGTGACGCGAGCGGAGATGGGAGACCGAGAGCGGGCCCTCGTCGCCCCGATAGGGACCGCCGCCGCCCTCGAAGGTCTCCGATTTGCGGAAGTAGGGAACGACGCTCTCGAAGTCCCATCCCCTGCATCCGAGCGCCGCCCACTCGTCGAAGTCCTCCTGGCTCCCGCGGACGTAGGACATCGCGTTGATCGAGCTCGTGCCGCCGAGCACCTTGCCGCGCGGCATGTAGTCGCGCCGCCCGCCCCGGGTCGGGTCCGGCTCCGCCTTGAAGCGCCAGTCGAGGCGGGGGTCGCCGTAGGCCCGGAGCTGGCTCCACCCCGGCATCAGCACGCGGAGCGTCCGGTCCGAGCCGCCCGCTTCCAGCACCAGCACCCGATTCGTCCCGTCTTCCGACAGCCGCGCCGCCACCACGCTGCCCGAGGAGCCGGAACCGACGACTATGTAGTCGTACTGCATCGTGGTGCGAGATCGAGCTCCGAGGCGGCGCGGCCGGGACGCACCATTGCGCCCGAGGCGCCAGACGGAGTCAAGGGGCGGCGCGCGATTGCAACCAGGCGGGACTTCGGATCCCGCTCGTTTTCGGGGGAGAGAGGTATGGTGTCTTTCGCTACCCGAAGGAAACGAGCAATATCCTCTCTGTCAGCCGGCAGCCAAGCTTCAACGGCTCGCACCGCGATCCGGAAGCACATTCCGGGAACGGGATCGGGAAGATATCGTCGAGCCCGAAGAGGCGCACACTCATCCCGATCGAGATCGCAGAGAGCAAACCAGGACGAGTGACGGGCGGCGTGGTTGAAGCGACGCAGGCGTACCTCGAATGCAGGAATGCTGGCGTGGTAGACGGTTCCAGTCTCGATGGACAAGCTGGAACAAACTCGTCTCACGACCGCTTCATCTACAGGTCCTTCCACGAGGCAGTGGATCGTAAGTCCCGGCATCAGAAGTCGAGAGCGAACTGACTGACGTCTCTTGCGGCCGCGCGGGGCATGATCGCCTCTCCGGGAGAGTAACCCTGTTCAATCAGGGTCTTGACCTCTTTCAAGTCGGCGGCGCTTCGTATGGCGGTTCCCTCTTCGTCGGGGTCGAGCAGGTGAACTTCCCGCAGTTCGATCCCCTCTCGTCCGGGCATGATATCGGAGGGGCAGAGTGGCGTCGCCATCCATGCCCGTGCGAATGCGGCGAGGCGATCCGGGGCGGAGCTGGCGTCCGCCTTGCTCCGCCCGGACACTCGCGCTAGCTTCGACGCCGTCAGGTTGGCGCAGGGGGACAGCAATGGCTTACGAGCTTCAGCATTTGGCGGCGGATTGCCGGGAGGCGCTCCGCCTCGACCCCGGCCCCGCGGGACGGGAAGAGGTACGCAGGCACGTCGAGCGGGCCTGTGCGGACGTGGACTTCGTGCGGACCCATCTCGGGCCCGAGAGCGAGGATCCCCGCAGGATCCTCTACGAGGACCCGGAGCTCGGCTTCTGCATCCTCGCCCATGCCTACCGCAGCATGACCGACAGCCGTCCCCACGACCACGGTCCGAGCTGGGCCATCTACGGCCAGGCGGTCGGCGAGACCGAGATGGTCGACTGGCGGGAGGTGTCTCCGGGACGGGTGGAGGAGGCGAGGCGCTATCGGCTCCGTCCGGGCGACGCCTGGGTCTACCAGGAGGGCGACATCCACTCGCCGCTGCGCGCGGGCGAGACACGGCTCCTCCGGGTGGAAGGGGTCAACATGGACAAGGTCACCACCCGGCGCTGGTTCGACCCGATGGACTGACGACCCTCTACGTCCGTGTTTGTTCAGGGCACATGCGGATGGATTCCCGCCCCCGCTTTCGCCGGGGGCAGGCTTTGCGCGGGAATGACGAGTTGGTGCGCCCTCCGGATCCGGCACCGCTCCATGGATTCCCGCTTCCTCTACGCCTGCAAGCGGGTCGCGCGCGCCGCGATCACCAGTCGTTGCGCAGCTCCCGGAGCTTGATGAAGACTGTCTTGGGGTCGAGGTCGTCGGGCAGGTCCGGGAACGCCTCGCGCAGCTTCGCGAGGACGCTCGGGGAGTGCAAGCGGAAGAAGGCGTTGACCTCCTTCTCGAGCGCAAGGGTAGATACCAGCGCGTTGCCGGGGTCGTGCTCCGACATGTCGTCGAGCAGCGCCTTCGCCTTCGCGTTGTCGGGCTCGCGGTCGAGGGTGAACTCGAGGTTGTTCCGCCAGTAGTCGTGCCCGGGGTAGACCCGGGTATCGTCGGGGAGCCCGGCGAGCTGGCCGGCGAAGGTCTCGTAGAGCTCGGCAGGATGGCCGCCCCCGTGGCAGTTGCCGGCACCGGCGTTGAACAGGGTGTCGCCGCAGATGAGCGCTGGGGACTCGGTGTGCGACAGGAGGCAGACGTGGCTCATGGTGTGGCCCGGGGTATCGAGCGCTTCGAGCTCCACCGTCTTGCCCACCCGCACCACGTCGCCCGCCCGCAGCCCCCGGTCGATGCCCTCGATGCTGTGGCCGGCCCCGTGGTGCGCGAGCAGCTTCGCCCCCGTCGCCGCGACCATCGGCGTGTTGCCGCCGGTGTGGTCGCCGTGCTCGTGGGTATTGAGGATCTGAGTGATCTCCCACCCCTTGTCCCGCGCCGCCGCGAGGCACTTCTCGTGGTCGAGCGGGTCGATGGCTAGCGCCTCTCCGCTCTCCGGGCAGGCGATCACGTAGTTGAAGTTGCGGTAGGCGTTGCCGGTCCAGATCTGCTCGATGATCATCGGGGTCGCTCTCTCTCAGGCAGGTGCGAGGGAGCGCTAGCATACCCACCCCTGTGCCTCTGCGTCAGCCTCGGGCCGGGAGTCCCGCCCCGGTGCGCGAGGCGTCGCATTCGTGGCGTACGTATTTCCCGACTCGAGTGTCGGGGTTCGAAGTGCGGGAATCCACCGATGACGAGGGGGCACGACAGCTTCCCTGTGAGCGGGAATCCATTCCGGTCCACGAATCCCGAAACTCATGTCCCGAGGCACACCTTACCCCGCGCCTTCCTCGCGCAGCGCCACCCGGCGGATCTTTCCGGAGATGGTCTTCGGCAGCGCATCGCGGAACTCCACTATCCGCGGGTACTTGTAGGGCGCGGTCTGCCGCTTGACGAAGTCCTGGATGTCGGTGGCGAGCGCCTCCGAGGGCTCGAAGCCCCGGGCGAGGACCACGTACGCCTTGACCAGCTCGCCACGCAGGGCGTCGGGCGTCCCGACCACCGCGGACTCCACGATGGCCGGGTGTTCGGCGAGCGCGCTCTCCACCTCGAAGGGACTGATACGGTAGCCGGCCGAGCTGATGATGTCGTCGGCCCGGCCGATGAACCAGATGTAGCCCTCCGCGTCGCGGGTGGCGGTGTCGCCGGTGTAGTACCACCCGTGGCGGAAGGCCCTGACGGTGCTCTCCTCGTCGCGGTAGTAGCCGCGGAAGAGGCCGGGAGGAGGTGGGTCGCCGGCGCGGATCGCGATGTGGCCGATCCGGCCCTCGGGCAGCCGGCGGCCATCGTCGTCCACCACGTCGACCTCGAACCCCGGCACTGGCTTGCCCATCGATCCGGGCCGTACCGGCAGGCACGGGAAGTTGGCGACGACATTGATGGTTTCCGTCTGGCCGTAGCCGTCGTGCACCTCCGTGCCGGTCGCCTCCCTCCACACCCGCATCGCTTCCGGGTTGAGGGGTTCCCCGGCGCTCAGGCAGTGGCGCAGCGAGCCGAGCGCGTAGCGGCCGAGGTCGAGCTGCGCGAAGAGCCGGAAGACGGTGGGCGGCGCGCAGAAGGTGGTGACGCCGAGACGCCCGATGAGCTTCAGGTGGGCATCGGCGTCGAATCGCGTGTCGCCGTCGTAGAGCACTGTGGTCGCGCCCATCTGCCAGGGGGGATAGACCATGCCCCACGCGGCCTTCGCCCACCCGGTGTCGGACAGCGTCCAGTGGATGTCCTCCTCGCGCAGGTCCATCCAGTAGCGTCCGGTGATCGCGTGCGCATGCGCGTAGCCGTGGTCCCGCGGGACCATCTTCGGCATCGAGGTGGTGCCGGACGTGAAGTAGACGAGCATCGGCTCGTCGGCCCGCGAAGGGGGAAGCTCCCCCGCTTCGAGCCGGTCGGACTGCGACGCGCAGGCCCGCTCGTAGCTCACCACGCCCTCGCGCTCGGCTCCGACCGCGATCACGTGCACGAGGGTCGGACAGCGCGCCCGAACCGCCTCGATCTTGTCCAGGTGCTCCCCCGTCACTATCGCGATCTTCGCTTCCGCCGCGTTGATGCGGTACTCGATGTCCTTCGCCGTGAGCAGGCCGGTGCCCGGCATCGCGACCATCCCCGCCTTGGTGCACCCGATCAGCACCTCGTACCATGCGGGGATCCGGGGGATGATCACCAGGGCGAAGTCGCCCTTGCCGGCTCCGAGTGCGAGCAGCGCCCGGGCGAAGCGGTTCGAGGCCCGGCGGAGGTCGCTGAAGCGACGGGATTCGATGCGCTCCCCGCTGCGCTCGACCGCGATGAACGCGACCTTGTCGGCCTCCCGGGCGCGCCGGTCGACGAGATCGAAGCCGAAGTTGTAGTGCTCGGGGGTGGAGAACACGAAGTCGTGCCGAGTCGCCTCGTAGTCGATCATCGGGGGCAGGTCCGGGGTGGTGGTGCTCATCGGCTTTTGGCCTCCTCATCGATCCGGGACGCGGCGCGACCGGCGCTCCGGCGTCTCGCTTCGGCTCCTGTCCTGGCGCCTCGGCGCCCGCATCCGTGTTCGGTCAGGGTACGTGCACATGGATTCCCGCCCCGTTTCAGCGGGGGCAGGCTTTTCGCGGGAATGACGGAACAATGTGCCCGAGACGCGGAACAGCGCTCGATTCGAGTATCGCCATTCCCGCGAAGCTCGTCCCCGACCGGGGAGCGGGAGCCCATTGATTCTCCGGGACCTGAAGTGCGTCAACCGGTCACGCATGCCGCCACCAGCCGCCTTCGAGCACCGGCATGGAGGGCGACATTCAGCGACCGCGCCGAGGAGGATCATGATGACCGGCGACTCCGTTGTCGATTGCCGT
>CAYFYD010000033.1:0-16100 GCA_964347195.1 uncultured Ectothiorhodospiraceae bacterium | reverse complement strand
GTCATTCCCGCGAAGCTTGTCCCCGACCCCGATCGGGGAGCGGGAATCCATTCCGGTCAACGGAACCCGACACTCGAGTTCTGAAGAGCCCGGAAGCCGCGGGGCTCAGGGAAGGGACTGGTCTGCGTCGCTCGCTCCCTGGTCCGGGGGTGGGATGACCTCCTCGATCGCCGCCCGTCCCTTCGCGGATACCTTGAGCACCGCCACGCCGCCGTCCGGGAGCACCCGTTCGAGTCGCAGCGCCTTCTCCTTCGGAGCGAAGAACGCCTCGATCCCGTACCGGACGCGATGAGGCGGGTGCTCGCCCACCAGGCGGCCTCGGAGGAACACGCCGCCGGCCGGCCGCTCGAGGGAGGCCCCGGCGAAGCGGTGCAGGCCGTCCTCCCCCTTTTCGAGGCGCACGTAGACGACTTCTCCCCTGCGAAGGCGGCGAGCCCCGTCCAGCGCGTCCTCCGGCAGGGTGCTGAAGGCGTAGCTCAGGCGCGCGTAGTTGCCCCGGAACAGGGAACGCGGGTCCACGGGCAGGGTCTCGACGCGTACTTCGGTGCCCGTCCACAAGGGCATGGCCGCGCTCGCCACCATGCCGCCCAGCACGATGACCTGAAAGGCGATCGCTCCGCAGAGCGCTGCGACGGTCCACCTCCGGGTCATGCCCCCGTCCCCGTACTCTGCCGAAGCTTCCAGTACCGGGCCGCGCCCAGGAGCAGGACCGCGAACAGCAGGAAGAGGAGCGCGCCGCCGACGTAGTCGCCGATCAGGTCCACGTAGCGGAGGAATGCCGTCAACAGGATCACCGCGACTCCCATGAAGAAGTAGTGCGAGACTCCCCGGGTCACGCCGCGCCCGATCAACCCGACCCCGGCCCCAACGAGCGCGACGTTGGCGAGCACCTGGAACCAGATCGCGTACGCCGCGCCCTCGGCGAGGACCACCGCGACCATGACGCCGCCGCAGAGCGCGCACACCACCAGAAGCGGGCGCAGTATCGCGGCCCGCCAGCCGATCCCGATCGCGGCCGCCATCAGCGCCGCCACGATGGCCCCCACCGATGCCCGGTCGCTCCAGTCGGTGGCGATCATCCCGATCCAGGGTCGCTCGAAGCTCAGGACAAACAGCGCGAGCAGCGCGAAACGCAGGGTCCAGAGCGCCAGCACCACGCCGTAGTCCTTCGCTCTCGCTTCGCTCCTCGCGTGCAGCCACTGGCCGACTGCGAAGGCGAGTATGAAGAGCGCCACGCTGACGAAGAAGTGTTCGGAAGAGAGCTCCGCTCGGAACCAGCCCTCCGTCCACAGCGTGGAAAGCAGGGCCAGCGTCCATACGAAAAGGCTGGCGGCGCACAGGAGGAAGAGCGGCAGGCTCCGGCGGCCCCGGACCAGCACATAGATCTCGGCGGCGACGAACACCGGAAGCCACTGTGGGAAGAAGCCCGTCCGGTACTCCAGGTAGAACCAGATCAGCGCGAGCGTGCCGCTGAAGAGCGCGAGCCGGGAGCTGCACAGCAGCACCGCGAAGGGCAGGCTGCCGAGCGCCCACCAGAACACGCCGTCCGGCATGTGTTCGCCGAGATGGTACACCTGCGCGACGAGGATGATCGACGCGCCGTAGAAGAAGCTCCCGAGCAGGAACAGGCCGGTGCCCCGGGACGGGCCGGCGGACAGATACTGCCGCATCGCGAGCGCATGGGTTCCGGCGGTCAGGGCGATCATCCCCGCCAGCCTCGCCGCGCGGGGGATCGCCTCCCAGTTCGCCCCGATCAGCGTGATGAGCGAGAGCCCGATGAAGAGGAAGCCCAGGCCGGTGAGGATTCGGGATGCGGAGGAGCGCTGCCGGACTGCGTCGTAGTCGACATCGTAGAGGCGGCAGATCGAGCGGGCCTGCTCGATGGAGATCAGGTCCCGCTCGACCCAGGTCGAGATCTCCTTTGCGAGGTCCCTCCGGAGGAGGCGGATCAGTCGCATGGCCGGGCGGTGCGTGGGGGCGGGAGCGGGGGGACAGAGCGCCGGTCGCAGCGCTCGGCGCAGGTCCACGGCCGCACCCGGGAGCCGGGAGGGCGGGGAGGGAGGAGCAGGGTCGAGCTTGCTCCGAGACCTTCGGGCGCGGCAGGTGGGGACGCGGCCGGCTCCGGGGCTCCACCGCGGCGCAGGTCCCGGCCCATGGGCGTCACGAGCCCTGGGGGGGATCGAGGGGCGGACGGCCGAAACGGCTGCGCAGCGCGTTCATCGCGTCGATAACCCGCGGGTGGCCGACGAAGCGGCGTTCCAGCGCGTGCTTGCCGGGGAAGTCCACCAGCGCCACCCCGATGACGATGGTCAGCACTCCCTGGCCGGGCAGCACCAGCATGACAATGCCGGCGGCGATGATCGCGAGCCCGCAGAGGTTGCGCACGAGGGCGAGGGCGAGGTCGAGCCCGGAGGGACGAGTGCGCGGCGGGTGGCGCCGCCGGACGTAGATGTCGCGCGGGAGCCGGCAGACGACGATGGGCACCGCGACCAGAGTGCCTACGAACATCGTGATCGAAGCGGCGCCGAGGACGATGAGCAGGCGCTGGTGGCCTTGCCCCCACGCCATGAGCGCGTCGGGAATGAGCGCTTCCATCCAATGAAGTCCAGCCGGTCATGGGTGTTCGGGCCGCTATTGTGCCCGAGGCGGGCAGCCGGGGGCACGGGCTCGGGACCGCGCTTTCTCCGCCCTCCGTTCGAAGTGATGGCCGGGGCGCGGACCCCGGCCCGCCTTCGGCCCCGGGCGGTTCTCCCGGCCCGCCCGGCTCGGGCGTGCGCTACAGATAGGGCGAGAAGAGCCAGCTCGCGGCGTCGCGCAGGCGCACCGGGAAGGCGCGCGCGCGCAAGGCTTCGAGCTCGACCCGGTGCGCGCGCGCGATACGCCACTCCATCATCTCCCGGAGCTTCTCGTTCAGGCTGCGCTCGTAGACTTCCACGCACAGCTCGAAGTTGAGCTTGAGCGAGCGCGGGTCCAGGTTGGTCGATCCCATGAGCACGTAGTAGTCGTCGACGAGCAGCAGCTTGGTGTGGTCGAAGGGGGGCGGCTGCTCGAAGATGCGCACGCCATGGGCGATGAGTCCGTCCATCACATGGCGGGACGCCCACGCGACCGGCGGAGGGTAGGTGCGCGCGGGCAGCAGCACGTCCACCTGCACGCCGCGAAGCGCGGCCTGGGACAGTGCCGACTGCATCGTCTCCGGGGGAAGGAAGTAGGGGGTCGCGATGACGATGCGCCGCCGCGCCGCGGCGATGGCGCCGAGGATCGTCGTGATCAACCGGTCGAGCTCCTCGTTGGGGCCGTCGACGATGCTGCGACAGATGCCGGTGCCGGCCTTCTCCACGACGAATTCGCCTCGCGTCGCGGGCGCCGAAGCGTCCCCGGTGCAGAAGGCCCAGTCCTCGAGGAACACGTGCTCGAGCTGCGCGACGACCGGGCCTTCGAGACGGAAGTGCAGGTCCGAGATGCGGTATCCGCGCGGGCGCTCGCTGAGGTAGCGGTCGCCGATGTTCATCCCGCCGGTGAAGCCGGTGCGGTGGTCCACCACCAGCACCTTGCGGTGGTTGCGCAGATTGACGTAGATCGCGGGGGGCAGGAGGCGCGGCGGCAGGAAGCGGGTGTGCCGCACTCCCTTCTCCCGGAGCACCCGGCTCGCGTGGGGCCAAGCGTAGTACTCGCCGACCCCGTCGACGATCACCCGCACGTCCACCGCGCGCCGTCTCGCCCGATCGAGCGCGTCGATGAAGCGGTGTCCGGTGGTGTCGGTCTGGAAGACGTAGCTCTGGAGGAGGACGCACTCCCGCGCGCCGTCGATGGCGGCGAGCATCTCCGGGTAGGCCTGCTCGCCGTTGAACAGGGGAAGGACCCGGTTGCCTTCGAGCAGGGGGCGCCGGGTGACCGCTTCCGACACCCGGGCAATGCCGTGGAACTCCTCCCGGAGTTGCGCGAGCGGGACCCGGGCAGAGGACTCCGCCCGATCGCGGATCTCGTCCACGTGGAGGCGCGTGACCCGGCCGGACTCGAGCTTTCGCGCCCGGGTGGGAATGCGGTTCACCCCGAAGAGCAGGTAGAGGACCGGTCCCGCCAAGGGAAAGAAGAGGCAGACCGCGATCCAGCCGAAGGCGGCGCGCGGGTCGCGCTTGCTGAGCAGCACGTGTCCGGAGGTCCCGATGGCCACCACCGTGGCCAGAGCCCCGAGCAGCAGAGCGGTCACGTGCGGGCTGCCGCGGCCGCGGGTCGCTGCGACGGGTCATGCACGTCCACTGTCGAAGGCCCTGTTTTCAGTGTCGTACCCCCCTCGTCCCCGGTGGATTCCCGCCCCCGATCGGGGTCGAGGGCAAGCGTGCGCGGGCATGACGGGTGGTGGTGGGGGGACGACCTCGAGCTCGACGGTGGATTCCCGCGTACGCGGGAATAACGGAAGATGGCGCGGGCATGATGGGAGATGGTGGGGGCTCGGTGGATTCTTCTGCGCGGACGAAGCGGTCGTCGTCTCGTCGCGTACCCCCCTCGATCCCCGGTGGATTCCCGCTTCCGCGGGAATGACGGGTAGTAGCGCGGGAATGGCTGGCAGTGGCGCGGGAGTGACGGGAACGGGCGCGGGAAAGACCGTCGGTGACGCGGGCATGACGGGCGGTGGCGTCCAGCACATTGCCCGTCATTCCCGCGCAAAGCCTGCCCCCAGCGAAAACGGGAGCGGGTCGGCAGACGTCGCGCCGAGGCCCGCCAACCCGTCGAGGACGTCCGCCCGGGACGCGGCCGCGAGAGACCGGGATTCTCCGGCGGCCGTGAGCCAGATGCGCATTGACGTCTGACTGCTGCCGAAGGAGAGCCGGTCGGCGGTACGCTCCAGCTCGAGGTCGGAGCCATTGTCGGTCGCAGCCTTCTCCAGTCGGGTGATCGTGGCGGACTTCAGCATCACCCACCTCGGCCCAGCCTCTTTCGCAGCCACGCGACACGGATGCTCACGAACTCGGGAAGCTGATCCCGGCCGAGGAGCCGAGAGGCCCTCTCCTCGCGATCGTCCCTGGTCGCGGTCCTGTTCCTCGAGTCCCTCTCCATGCGTTTGCGCTCGCCACGGACCGCGGCCGCCCGCGCCTTGACGAGCGCCGGATCGTTCAGATTTACGATGCTGCGTCGCACCCGAGCACCATCGGTGCCATCCACGATGGCGAGCTGGAGTGCGCGGCGGGTCGCATCCGGCAGTGCGACATCCGAGCGGACGAAGATCTCGCCATTGGTGGTAAAGCCGACGACGCCTTCATACCGAAGATCCACCGGCCAAGGTACCCGCGAGTCGCCATCGGCCCACCGAAAGGGGTGGTCGGCCTTGGCCGAATCGCAGGTCTCGGGCCTGGGACACGACAGATAGAGATTCTTCCAATGGAGGGCGAGCTCGGGATCTCGGCTGAGCGGGTACCAGTGGTCGATTCGAGGCGTCGGGTAATCTTCGGCGATCCTTCGTTCGCAGTAGATGCAGAGAGAACGCTGCTCCCGGTACATGACGGACCGCAGTTTCCGCTTCTCCAGCCGATCGAATTCCGAGCGGGCGAAGGACGCCTGATCGGGCGCCCCCGGAAGCGCCGCGAGGCAGGCGTTCTCGGCCTCGCGGAGGCTTGCCGGCTCGTGGCCGTCCGGATAGACATCTCGCGGCGGCCAGGGCTTCGAGATACCACGCACCCTACTCCTCCAGGTCCAGGAGCACCTTGGCTTCAATCAGGTCGGGATCGAGGCCGCCCCAGCGAGCGAGCAGCTTCTTGTACAGATCCTCGGCTTCCTCGCGGCGACCCTGGTCGATGCAGTCGTGGAGCGCCCGCAGGGCCTGGGTTCCCTCTGCGTCGCGGTCGTCGGTGAGCATGTACTCGCGGAGGATCGCGTTCGTGTCCCTGCCCTCGACGGACACGTGGTCTGCCTGAAGCCTCCCGTCAACGAGGCGTCGCACCTGGCGGTTCTCGACGCTGCTCAGTACCTGTGGTGAGTGTGTGGTGACGACGAATTGCAGCCTTGGAAAGGCGTCGCGAAGCCGCGGCAGCGCCACGCGCTGCCATCGTGGGTGGAGGTGGAGGTCGAGCTCGTCGATGAGCACCACGCCCTCCACCCGCGCCGGCGCATCAGCGCCATCGATCGCGTTGAGCATGACCGCGCGACGGGCGATGTCGGCGACCAGCGCGATGAACACGTGGTAGCCGTCGGAGAGCTCGGACCACGGGGCCGCGTGCCCATCCTCGAAGCGCACAACGGGGCCACGCTCCACCGGGTCGTACCAGGCATTCGTGACGCCGGGCGTCGCCCGGACCGTTGTCTCCATCACGGCAGTGTGGAAGAAGCGCTCTGGTTCTCTCTGCTGCTTCCGGGCCACATCCCCAAGAAATTCGTCCTCGAGCCATTGGAGAAGCGGAGCGTCATCGAGGTTCGGGTCGAGGGAGGAGTCGTAGGCTTCCCAGCGGTCCCCCGCACGCTCTACCTTGCGACGTCGACCGCGCTGGCGCCCCAAACGATCGACGCCGTACCATGCGAACAACGGCCAACGCTCTCCGGGCACTCGCACGTGTTCCAGGGCCTCGAGAATCGATCGGTCCTGGTTCCTGGTGCGTCTGGACGCGGGCTGAATCGTCTTCGACCACGTGACGGATTCGGTTTCGCCCACCGCGGCGGTCCACGTGACCTCGCACTCACCGATCGGCTCGCGTCGCCCCTTCTCGTCGAGCGTGCGCATCCGGGGGTCGCGCCGCGGGTCGGGTTTCAGACTCGTTGGCGAACTCATCTGGAACACCGAGAGGCCCATCGCGAGGGCCGTGAGCAATGCGGTCTTTCCACCGCCGTTCTCGGCGAAGAAGACCGTAGCGTCTTCCTCGAGCGGCAGCTTCAGCTCTTCGAAGCAACGGTAGTTGTGGACGCGGATCTCGCGGAGCTGGAATCGGCTCATGTCGCCCTCCTCGGCGGTCCGAGCGGCGAATCGTACGGTATGCCTCTCGCAGCGGCCGCCGCCAGCGCATCGTAAGTCTCCAGCACCACGCGCTTCGTCCGGTACTCGCCGTGCTCGCGCTCTTCAGTCCGCCGGAGGACCGGAAACGTGTCGAGGATGTACGCGGTGACGTATCGCGAGATGCCGTACAGGTGGAAGAAGGCGGCGTCGATCTCGCACCGGAGCTGAAAGCGGCGAACGGGATCCCAGATGAAGGGCGGGCCGTCGTCACCGCAGTCCTCGGCGAACGCCTGCAGGTTCCACGCGGTACAGGTGAGCTCGAGGACTCGCGGGAGGAGCCAGTCGCGAATCCGTATCGATGGCGTCCAGGGCGCAGGCATCGCGTACGCCTCTGGACGGAGCGCGGGAAGCTGCCGCATGGTGAAGTAGTTCAAGTGAAGTCCGCCGCCCTTCTGCCGTGCGCAGTAGTCAAACGGTATGCTCGACAAGTTCGCGTAGAGGTTGGTCACGAGTTGTGGATCAGGAGACAACACCATTAGTGAAAACGAGTTGCCCACGGCAACCCTCGGGATGATGCACGCGACAACGGTTCGCACGCTGGCACGCGAGTCCGTCACGTCGCGCCAACCGAGCAGCCAACCGCGGTCCCAGACGCCATCGAGCCGCGCATTCACCTCCTCCTCCGCGACCCAGTAGAACGGTAGCACTGCATACTCCGGATCGGCGAGCTGCCCGTCAGATGGGGATGGCAATCGATGCGGTCTTCTTCCGGCCGATGCTCCCTCGAACGTGCCACTCCTATGGTTGAACTGGTAGATCATCTTGGCCTCGTAGAGAGGCAGCATGACTCGTCCGTCCTTCTCGAACCAGTCGGCTTCCAGCCTCCACCCGGCCGACGCCAACTCGGCGTGTGTGCGAAACAGGTCGGAGTCGTTGGTCATGTGAAACATGCTCAGGAACCTCAAACCCCACGGGTTGCCGTCCGGGTCGCCCTCACGCCAGAGCACGCCGGCGCGCCGGTATATCGCGAGTGCGATGGAGGCATCACGCTTCGTCCGGAAGATTGGACAAGTTCCCGTATTCGGGTTGATGGTCCGGATGTCCGTGGCGCTCAGGCTGAAGTGGCGTTCAGGATCGTCCAGGTCCGAGATCTCCTGCCCCTGAAACAGGAAATCTGTCGACGACGACGGATGGTTTCGACCGGAGAGAGTCGTCAGCGAGAACCGGAGCATGTGCCCCTTGCCGGCCGTGAAGAACCCCTCGTTCTCGAACTCCCACATTGACTGGAGAGCGTGGGACTTTACGATCGCCTGAAAGTAGTCCTTGGTCGTGTCGTCCGTCGCGATGCCGCTCGGTACTATGAATCCTGCACGGCCGCGCGGACCCAGGATCTGAAGGTTGTGCTCGGCGAACAACGCGTACGTGTCCACGTCGCCCTTGCCGCAGAGCGGGTAGCGACCGGATCGCCGCACGAAGTGACTCAATCCCTGCGCGACGCGCGTCGCCCTGGTCCACTCCTTCCACAGAGCGGGGTTCGTGGCCGGAAGCGCGGCGATGTGCTTCTTGCGCTCGGCGGCGTTCCGCGCCGTCGCGATGGAGGGCTCGCGCCTGGCGAAGAACTCCTGCTCCTGGAGCTTGACGCGCTCCCAGGGCGGGTTGCCGAGCACGACGTCGAAGCCGCCTCGGGCAAAGACGTGCGGAAACGCGAGCTCCCAGTGGAAGAGCCCGTAGTCCTCGGCGATGCGCCGCGTGGTCTCGGCGAGCACCGGGGACGGTAACGCCTCGCTGTCACGGAGCGCGCGCCACGTGCCGGTCGTCGGCGCGGCTTCGACGACCGGGCCGGGTTCGTCCCTGGGCCAGAGGAAGGCGGCGCACCACGCGTCGGCCACGAGCTTCTCGTGCTCGTAGGCGTCCGACGCCAGGAGCGCCCGCCACCTTCGCCGTTTCGCCGCCAGGGCGGCGGCGTCCGTGTCCGGGGCCTGCTCGACCGCGTGCATCGCATCGCGCAGGGCGCCCGGCTCGCTTCGAGGTTCGAAGCGCAGGCGTCGCTGACCGGCGATCTCGTCCCGGTTGCGACGCTCGAGCGATCGGGTGAGCCTCCTGTCGTCCCCTTCGAGGACCGCCCACGCCGCTTCCGGCACGTGATCGCCCATCAGCGCGCGGCTCGTGCCGATGAGCGAGTTGCCGCAGCGGATGTGGCTCTCCAGGAACGTGAGCGGCAGCCCCGGATCGATCGACTCCATCCAGAGTCCCACCTTGCAGATCTCGACCGCGAGCGGGTTCATGTCGACGCCGTGGATGCACCGCCGGACGACCTCGCGGAGGGCGTGCCGGTAGTCGTCCGGCGCAGGCGTGCCCCCCGCCCGGATGCGCGCGACGCGGTCGGCGAGCCGGCGCGCCGCCGCGAGCAGGAAGTGCCCCGACCCGCAGGAGGGGTCGACGATCGCCAGCTCCAGAAGGGCGTCGCCGGCATCCTCGGGACGGGCGTCGACCGTGCGCTGGACCACGGGGTCGAGGGCGCTCGCGAGCAGCACTTGCACGAGCTCGTCCGGCGTGTAGTAGCTGCCGGATGTCTTGCGTTCGTGGCCCCGGCTCTCGCCGGCACCCGCGAAGGAGAAGGCACGTCCGTCCTCGGTGATCTGCGGGACCAGCTCCAGGAGGCCCTCGTAGACGTAGCCGAGCTCGTCCGGGCCCATGTCGCGCCAGTTCACGCGAACGATCCCCGAGGGCTCGCGAAGCCACGCAAGCTGGAAGAGGGCGCCGAGGAGCGCGCGGTTCTGAAGCTTCGCCCCGTCGAGGTCCGGGCACTCCTCGGGTGCGAAGAGGCCGGTGAGGGCGGGCAGCCCGAGCCGTGCTTCGCCCCCTGCGAGGCCTCGGAAGACGATCCTCACCGCCTCCCAGAGATCGCTCTGGCGGTCGTGGGCGCTCCCGCGGACGGCACGGTCGCGAAGGCGGCGGAGACCGTATCCATCGGCATGGAGCCGGCGGGCGGAGTCGGGCGCGTCCTCCGGGTGCAGCAGATTCCGTTCCTCGGCCGTGAGCAGGAAGACGATCCGGTAGACGAGTCGCAGGAGCTGCCCGAAGTAGTGCTCCTTCGTGAGATCCCCCGCCCGCAGCACGGAACGAAGCGCTCGGTTCGCGGCGTGGGACAGGAACCCCTGTCCCAGGATCTCGAGTGCCTGCCGGAACCCGTCACTCAGCTTGTCCCGCGCCCGCGTTCCCTCCTGCCGGCCGGCTTCCCGCCACACTTCCAGCGGGCAGACCCCCGGCGGGTCCTCGGCCCGACCGAAGCGGGACTCGTGGGCGAGGAGCCAGAGCGCGGCGAAGTCGGGGTACAGGTCCTCCGTGAAGATCCGATCGAGGTCGGCTTCGATCCACGCCGGCCGCGTGAGGCTCGCGTTGTCGCGCGCGATCCGCAGCGAAAGCCCGTCCGCCGCGAGGCCCCAGAGCGCGGCGCCGGAGGCGTTCAGGGTCTCCTGCAGGAGCCCGAAGGCGCTCCGCCGGCGATGGTTGTCGCCGAGCTCGGGCAGGGGCGTGTCCAGGCCCGCTCCCATCGGGGCCACGACGACCGGCACCCGGTCGCCGAGCGCGAAGAACGGGACCGGATACCCCCGCTCGCCGATCGTCCTCGGCTCCACCCGCATCAAGGACGCGAAGCACAATGCGTCGCGCAGAAACACCTCGAGGAAGCGCTCGGCAAGCGCGCGGGTGTCGCCTCCCGAGACCCGACCCGCCTCCATCTCCTGAAAGCAGGCCTGGGCAATGCGCCAGCTCCGGCCGATCTCGTCGCGGATGTGGAGTCCCTTCGGAACGCGATAGTCGGCCGGCTCCTGGACGGCGGCCTGGAGCCGGGCCACCTTTCCGAGCCAGTCGGCCCCGAGAAGACCGCCCTCGATCGAGAGCGCCTCGAAGGCGATGCGCGCCTCGCCGGGACGGCTTCGCCGAGGCGCCACGCTCAGTCCACCTTCGGCAGGAGCACGTACACGCCGATCACGTCGGGATGCGGGAGGGCCTGGACGGAGGTGTTCCCGGTCGCTCTGCTCGCTTTTCGCACCCGTAGATGATCGTCGAGGAGGGCACTCGCTCGCGCCGCCGCGAAATCTTCCAGATCCGCCGAGCGCTCCCGGAGCAGGACGAGGGCTCGTGCGACCTCGCGCTCTCGCACGTGCCGCGGAGGATCGCCGGCGGGAGGAAGCGCGAGCAGCGAAAGTGCCTCGGGCCCCGAGATCGCTCCATTGCTTCGGGGGGCAGCCCAGGCCAGCGCCGCCGCCTCCTCGACCATCAGTGCCGTCTCCCGGCGCCGCGTGCGGGACAGGAGCCGGTGGCGCAGCCGGAGGAGCGTGACCGTCGTGCGGCCCCGCACACCCTCCGAGATCCAGCAGCCGGCGCGCCCGAGGACCGAGGGATCGCCCGCCATGGCGTCGCCGGTCGACGCGCCGCCGTCCTCGACGAGGAGGGTCCGCCCGAGCAGGGTATCGGCGAGCACCGCGATGAGGGGGTGGCTGCGGTGGACGGAACGGCATCCGGGCGCCGGGGGACAGGCGAAGTCGATGACGAGCGTGCCCGCGATGCCTTCCGTCTCCAGACGCTCGCGGACCTCGGCCGGCAGCGGCGCCGTCGGGACCTCGTATCCCCCACCGCGCGGCTCGAGCCCGGAACCGAGCCGGGCGAGCGCGCGGTCCGCGAAGCGCCGCACGTCGTCGCGGCCGCCGACCGCGACGACGCTCTTGCGCCACTCGGGCAGCACCTCGCCGGGCTTGATGCGTCGCTGGGCGAAGACGGTACGACTCCTCTTCGCCTTCTCCTTCGTGTCCTCCCAGTGGCGCTCGAACAGCTCGATCTGTCGGCCCTCGATGGCGCCCGGACTCCCCCGCCGCCGCAAGAGCACGGCCTCGAGCAGCGCCTGCGTGAGCGAGTGCCCCTCGTCCGGCACCGGCACCGGGACGCCGAGCTCCTCACGGATGCGGGCCGCCTTGCGCAGGATGACCTGGAGCACCGCGCCATCCACCGGGTTGTCGGCGCCGTAGAGGAGCGTGGCGCGCACCGTCCGGCTCGGCTGACCGAAGCGATCGACGCGGCCTTCGCGCTGCTCATGGCGCGTCGGATTCCAGGAGAGGTCGTAGTGAAGGACGGCGTCGAAGTGCTCCTGCAGATTGATCCCCTCCGACAGGCAGTCGGTGGCGACCAGGACCCGGGCGCCTTCGGCGGCGCCGATCCGCGCCACGCGCGCCACGCGCTCTGCAGGGGGCATCTCGCCGGTCACGGCGTCAACGGTGGCGCCCGGCAGGTTCTCGTGGATGTGGCGGGCCACGTAGTGGGCGGTCGCGATGAAGCGACAGAACACCACCACGTTGAACCCGGCCTCGACCAGCTCCGCGACATGCTCCGAGGCGGCCCTGAGCTTCGGGTCGCCGCCCTGACTGGCGAGCCTCTTCGCCTGCCCGATCAGCCCGGCCAGAGCCGGGCTGTCGCCGCCGGCGGGGGGTTCCACGTCGTCCGCGACGAGGGCGTCGGCTTCGCCGTCGAATATGCGATCGAGGAGGTCTTCGCGTGCCTCGTCGCTCGAGTCCTCGCCGGCACGGGTGCGCAGGGCCAGAACGGCCGCGATGGGGCTCGACCCGGCGCAGCGCAGGAGGGCCAGCGTTCCCCAGAAGTCGAGACGCTGCCGCTGCTCGTCCCCGGCGCCGGCCGTCACGACCTCGGCGCAGTAGTCGAGGACTTCGTCGAGGAATGCCTTCCAGGCTCCGCTGAGCCGGTAGGTGAGCTCCTTTGTCTCGCGACGCGGGAAGAGGTCGCCCTCGCGCCACTCCGCGATGTCGGGGCGCCGCCTCTGGACGAAGTGATTCGCGAGGCGCTCGCGGAGACGGCCGCGCTCCGTGCCCGTGATCTCCGCCAGGCGCTCGAAGTCCGGGGCGAGCAGGCCGAGCAGCCGGTAGAAGGCAGCGTCATCGCCGCTGTGCGGAGTCGCGGTCAGCAGGACGAGGTGCCGGTCCGCCTTGCGGGCCAGGCCCTGAACGAGCTCGTGGCGCTGATGTCGGCCTCGGCCGGACGAGGTGCAAGTGTGGGCCTCGTCGACGATCACGAAGTCGGGGCAGGTCTGGAGGAAGTTGTCTCGCCTCTCGCGGGTCTTCACGTAGTCGAGACTGACGACCGTGTGCGGGTGCACCGAGAAGACGCTCGTGCCCGGCGGAACGCCCCGCTCCAGGCGCCGCGCGCTCCGGGCGGTGACGGCGGCGGCCCGGATATGGAAGCGAAGCTCCATCTCGGTGATCCACTGGTCCACGAGATGCGGCGGACAGAGGACGACGCTGCGCTCGATGTCGCCGCGGTCGAGCAGCTCGCGAGCGATGAGCAGGGCCTCGATCGTCTTCCCCACCCCGACGTCGTCCGCGATGAGGAGGCGCACCGGGTCGAGCTCGAGCGCCATGAGCAACGGTACGAGCTGGTACGCCCGGGGCTCGACCGAGATCCGACCGATGCTCCGAAAGGGTCCCGCGCCCCGTCGCAACGAGAGCAGCAACGCGTCGCGCAGCAGCAGCGCCGAATCGTGCCCGCCGAGCTGGTGCGCGCTCGGCAAGGGGAAGCGGGCCTCGCGAACCGGCTCGATCTCGAGCGGCAGGTGGATCAGCGTCCGGTCCTCGTCCGATCCCGCGACCGGACGGACCCGGAGCGTCTCCGCCGAGCTGCCGCCGAGGACGACCCACTCCCGGCCGCGGGCGCTGACGAGGCTCCCCGGCGCGTAGCGGAGGTCGCTCACGGCGCGCGCCCCAGCGCGGCCGCCAGCCGCGCGAAGGCGGTACGCCAAGCTGCGGGATCCTCGAACCGGATCACCTCGAAGCCGAGGTCCTCCATCGGCTGTCGGGCCGGTCGGTCGGCCTCGTCGATGAGCGCCGCGACGTAGTGCCGGCGCCAGACGCAGCGAATGGACCGCTCGCCCACCACGAGAGGATTCGAATCCGGGTCGGGAACGCCACGCCGCGCTGCTTCCTCGCGCCACCGCTGCACGCGCGACGGAGCCAGGTCCGCGTGTACTTGGGGGACGCCGGACGTGGCGTGAACAGCGAGCGCGCCCTCGCCAGGGTTGGCCTCCACCGGCTGCCAGCGCGCCCTCGCCGCCGTGCGGGCGCGCGCCAGACGCAACAGCATCGCGCGGGCCTCCTCGTCGCGACGGTCGAGAAGCTCGTGGTCGGGCTGGTTGTAGTACGACATCAGGCAGCGATAGCAGGCGGTCACGCAGACCGTTCCCGGTTGATCGGAGAGGTCCGATGGGGAATCGGGCAGAGAGCCGTCGCCGGCGGCGAGATGCATGATCTGAAGCGCCCTTCGTGCGACGGCGGCGAGGCTCGACTCCTGGCTCACGAGCCGGGTGAGGACGCCGGCGCCGCCTTCGGTGGCCTCGTAGAGCAGGAAGCCGTTGCGAACGTCGCGCGTGGGCATCGGCTCGGCGAGCATCTCGCCTTCCTCGAGCTGGAACACCGCCTCGATGCCCCGCAGGATCGCATGCTGAACGGTGGTGAGCGTGACCTTCGACAGCGAGTTGCCGGCGGGCCGGAAGAGCAGCGCATTCTTGCGGTCCTGGACGCTGGGGACGATCCACTGCCGGGGCGAGGCGCTGGGATCGAGTGCCCGCTCGTCCGCGTCTTCCTCCGCGTTCCGGGCCCAGTACCCCGACACCGGATCGATGCGGAAGCCGAGAACCCCCTTGTCGGCTCTGCGGCGCAGCCCCTTGTTGAGGCGAGTGATCGTTGCACCGGGGCCGTAGGCCATGCGCACGATCTCGCCCTCCGGGTCGGAGGCCGATGCGTGCCGCACGTCGATCTCCTGGTCGCGGACCGCCCACTCGAAGGTCGTATGGAGCTCGAATCCCTGACGCTGGCGTTCTTCGTCGTTCGCGGTGATGTGCTCGGCCGGATGCGTGGCGACGTTCTCGATCCGGTACGTGTTGCCGACGACCTCGGCGTTGCCGAGCGACTCTCCGCAGGCGTGGCACATCGACCGATCGTCGCCGAAGTGTCCCGCGCCGCAGCTCGCGCAGATCCGCACTGCCCTGGTGGGCAGTCGCGCGTCGGGCGTCGCCGACTCCCGGTGATCGAGCGAGAGCAGTGCTCGCACCACCCGGTAGGCGCGTCCCTCGTGATAGACGAGGCTGCGCGGGCCGAGCTCGGCGAGCGCGAGGAAGCGCGGACGCTCGAGGTACGTCTGCCGCCCGCGACCGTCCCGACTCGCCGGGACGTAGGCAAGGAGAGGCAGCCTCGGGAAGTTGTACCCGGGCAGGAAGCCCTCGGTGGCGAGGTAGCGGTACGTGTAGAAGTCGCTCAAGAACGCGTTCGTCCCGCGCTGGAGCAGGTTGATCTGGTCCACCGCCTGGGCGTGGCGGGTCTGTGCCGCGCGCTTGTCCCGGTAGGACGTGGAGTAGTCGTCCATCGTCCTCCGTGCCGCGTCCCGCTGTTCCTCGGCGGCGGCGAAGAGGTCTCGCCAGCGATCGAAGGCCGCGTCGAAACGCTCAGCCGCCGCCGCCACGATGGCATCCGAATAGAGGTCCCGGTCCGTGTACCACGGCGCCAGATCGGGCCCGAGATCGTCCGCGACCAGGTCGAGGACGCGCCGAATCCGTTCGCCTGCGCTGCCCGCGACGCATTGGTCCTTCAGCGCCGCCTCGAGGTCCGGCTCGAGCGAGCGGCCGGCATCATCGAGGACGAGCAGCTTCGCGATGCACGGGTCGAGCGCCTGGTCGACGCAAGAGAGCCACACCGCCTGGAGATGGCTGTCGATCAGGTCCCGGTTCGCCAGCTCGAGGATCGGCGCCCGCACCTCGCCGTGGACCATCGCCTTGGGGTCGCGGAAGAAGTACTGGTCGTGGGGGCTCTGCGCAGACGCGTAGGTGATGACCAGGGCGGCCTGTCCGCTGCGGCCTGCGCGTCCGCCGCGCTGGGCGTAGCTCGCCGGCGTGGGCGGGACGTTGCGCATGTGGACCGCGTTCAGTGCCGCGATGTCGACGCCGAGCTCCATCGTCGGGGAGCAGAAGATCACCGGCAGGAAGCGGTTGGCCTCGCCGACCTCCCGGAGTCGCTTCTCGTCCGCTGCGAGCTCCCCTCGTTCGCGAACGCCGAAACGGAAGCGCTTCTCCCGGATCTCCCGGTTGTCGGGATCGACCTGGGCGGTGTGCTCGCGCGCCTCG
>CAYFYD010000032.1:0-16236 GCA_964347195.1 uncultured Ectothiorhodospiraceae bacterium | reverse complement strand
GCGGCCCGCCAGACGACATCGACGGAGAGTGTTTCCGGCGTGCGCTCATTCGCGTCCTTCGAACGCACGCAGCAGCTCTTCATCGAGTGGAGCATCGAAATCGTCGGGGACGACGAAGCGTCCCTCGTCGATACCGAACACGGGGCGCTTCCCTTCAATCGGTACGAGGCGTGCTACCGGTCGTCCCGAACGGGTGATGACGATGTCCTCTCCCGAAACGGCTTGCCGCAACAGCCGGGAGAGATGGGTTTTCGCTTCGTGAACACTGACTTGATGCATGACGACAAAGCCCTGGACTAACTCCTTGACTAACACCATTATAGACCGCCCGGCGGCTCGACCGGAGCGTACAAACGGCAGCACCCCACGAGTCCGGCGTCACTTCGTCTCCAGGTGGAGCTCATACGAGCTCGACCGGCGGAGCGCGATTGTCAGGCATCGCCGCTTGCCTTAACCTGCCCCGGCCGTCTCCCGGCCTTCTGCGGGGCCCGACGAGCGGGCGCTCGAACCCTTCGCCGCGATGAGGCGGCGCGCGACCATCCTGGGGATCCCGAACTCATGAGTACCGAGCCCCCGCCCCGTCCCGCCGGCGGCGAGATCAAGATCTCCTGCCGCAACGTGTGGAAGATCTACGGAGGGGAGCCGGACCGTTTCTTCAGCGGGCGCAACGGCGACGTCGAGGCGGCGCAGTCCCTGTACCGGCAGATCATCGAGTCCGGACACATCGGAGCCGCGTGCAACGTCAGCTTCGACGTCGAGGTAGGCGAGATCTTCGTCATCATGGGCCTGTCGGGCTCGGGCAAGTCCACCATGGTGCGCTGCATCTCGCGCCTCGTGGAGCCGACCGCGGGGCAGGTGATCATGGACGGCGGAGACCTGCTCCAGGTGAGCGAGAAGGAGCTCATCGAGATCCGGCGTCACAAGATGGGCATGGTGTTCCAGAACTTCGGGCTGCTCCCGCACCAGACCGTGCTCGAGAACGTCGCCTTCCCCCTCAGGGTGCAGGGGGTGCCGAGAGAGGAGCGCGAGAAGCGCGCCCTCGGAGTCATCGAGCTCGTGGGCCTGCAGGGCCGCGAGACCAGCTTTCCCCGGGAGCTCTCGGGAGGGCAGCAGCAACGGGTGGGCATCGCCCGCTCGCTCGCGGTGGAGCCCGAGATCTGGTTCCTCGACGAGCCCTTCAGCGCCCTGGACCCCCTCATCCGCCGGCAGATGCAGGACGAGTTCCTGCGCCTGCAGCGCCTGCTGCACAAGACCATCGTCTTCATCACCCACGACTTCCTCGAGGCGCTGCGTCTCGCGGACCGCATCGCGATCATGAAGGACGGCTGGATCGAGCAGATCGGCACCCCGTCGGAAGTGGTGATGAATCCCGCCACCGACTACGTGGCGGAGTTCACGCAGGACGTGCCCCGGGTGAAGGTCATCACCGCGGGCGACATCGCGGAGCCGGCGGCCGAGGGGATCGACGCGGACACCTCCGTCTCGCCCGCCACCACCCTCGAGGCGCTGATGCCGCAGCTCGCCGGCCATGACGAAGGGCTCGCGGTGGTGGACGAGAGCGGGCGGGTGATGGGGCGGGTGACCCCGCACACCGTGGTGTCGGCGCTGGCCATCGCCGAGGCGCAGGCGGAGGGTTGAGCGCGAAGCGCACGGCGCCGGCGAGCCCTGCCCGGTCTGCCCGCTGATGGGGGTCGCTGCCGCGGCGCACACCCGCGCCTGGCTCTTCCTCTGCCTGCTGATCTGCGGCGGCGTGTGGGGCGCCACCCCGAGCCTCGCCCGCATCGCGACCTCGGAAGGAGCGGACCCGCTCGGTCTCGCGCTGTGGCAGGGGGTGCTCGGCGGCCTCGCGCTCCTTGCGGTCTCTCTGCTGCGCGGGCGCCGCCTGCCGCTCGGCCGCGCCCACCTCGGTTTCTATTGCGTGTGCGGCAATGCCGGCACCCTGCTCCCCAACGTCGTGATGTTCAGCGCCGCTCCGCACATCACGGTGGGAGCGATGTCGATGATCATCTCGGTGGTGCCCCTGCTCACCTATGTGCAGTCCCTCCTCGTGCGCATCGATCGGCCCTCGCTGGGAAGGCTCTCGGGGCTTCTGCTCGGGGCGGCGGCGATCGCCCTGCTCGTGCTGCCCGGCGGCGACACCGCATCGCGGAGCGCGCCGCTGTGGATCGCGATCGCGATGATCATTCCCTTCAGCTTCGGCTTCGAGAGTGTGTTCGTCGCGGTGCGCCGTCCCCCGGAGACGGATTCGATCACCCTGGTCGCCGGCATGATGCTCGCGGGCGGCGCGATGCTCGCCCCGGTGGTGCTGCTCACCGGAGCCGCGCTGCCGCTCTACCCGCCCTGGGGCGCGGTGGAGTGGGCCGTGGTCGGCATGGTGATGTGCAATGTGACGAGCTACGCGCTCTTTCTGTATCTCATCAGCCTGTCCGGCCCGGTGTTCGCCACCCAGGCCTCCTACTTCGTCACCCTCTTCGGAATCCTCTGGGGCATGCTGATCTTCAGCGAGCAGCACCCGGTATGGTTCTGGCTGGCGCTCGGCCTGCTCTTCGCGGGAATGATGCTGGTCAAGGCACGGCCGGTGGGGTCCGCGCGCTGAGTGCCGCCCGCAGATCACGAAGCTCTCTGCGAAGTGCGGGCCAGGCGGCC
Organism: uncultured Ectothiorhodospiraceae bacterium; assembly: GCA_964347195.1. Taxonomy (GTDB): domain Bacteria; phylum Pseudomonadota; class Gammaproteobacteria; order HK1; family HK1; genus JAJEAD01. Next base: position 13,590 of record CAYFYD010000032.1, on the reverse strand, counting down.
GGCGAGCAGGGCACCGTAGCCCGGCCGGGGAATGCGCAGCGGCGCGGTGGGCCTCGTCAGCGAAGGTAGTAGCGCCGGGCTCGGGTTCTGCCCCGGGCCTGCACCAGCCCCGCCCCCACGAGCTCATCCAGCAGCTCGCGCGCGGTGGCCGGTGTCACGTTGACGAAGAGGGCGGCCTCGGTCGTGGAGATGCTTCCACGGCGTCGGATCTCGTCGAGCAGGGTCTGCCGCCGACCGTCCATCGCCCCCAATCCAGTGCGAATCATGGCCTCGCCGGAAAGGACATAACGTGAGCCGCCGCCGCGGCCGGTGCGGACCAGCAATCCCTTCGCCATTGCGCTTGCCAACACGGCGCCGGCATCATCGGCTTCCGGCACGATTTCGCGGAGCTCGCGCGGCGTGACGGCGCCGTTTCGCCGCGCAACGACGAGCGCGCGACGCTCACTGATGGTCAGGTCCTCTTCTCCGAGCCGCATCAGCCACACTTGGTCCTCGACGCCGACGAGGAAGCGGTTGCGCAGGGTTACCGTCACGGAGCTCGCGCTCGCCTCGAAAGCCGGTGGCTCCATGAGGCGAGACTCCATCTCCCGGTACATGCGATCGATGCCTTCACCGTACTCTTCGACCAGCCCCACCGTCTTCAGAACCCGCATGATGCGCGGGTTGCGGCTGTAGTGCTCTGTGCGCATGTTGTCGATGGTGATGTGACCGGGAAGCCCGCCAGGGCTGTGCACCTCGATGCGGTCGTCCCAGACGGTGATGTCCACCGTGGCGCCCGCCAGGCCGTAGTCGCGGTGCGCCAGCGCATTGACGATGGCTTCACGCAGAACCGCTTCGGGGTACTCGGGCAGCGCTTCGCGCCGCGCTCCGGTAACGGATTCGAAACGACGGGTATGGATGCTGATGAAACGCTGGCAACAGTCGATGGTTTCGATGAGCGGACCGGAGCACTCCTCACGTGCGGAGGTTGGCCCGAGGCCGGGGCCGGGGCCGACGCCAGTGCGGCGCACGAGCTGCACCGCGGCGCCGCGTATGAAATCCCGTGGCTCCGCCGCGAAAAGGACTACCGCGGCGCGCAGCACACTCGTCTCCAGGGGCGGCGCCGCCGGGACGGCCACTCCCAAGTCGCTCAGAGCCCGGTTCATCTGGCTCCGCTCAACGCCCGGACGTCCGTCCGCGGCGAGAATCCGGTTTACCGCGTCGAGATCGAAGGCCGAGGTCCGTACCTCGACAAGGGGCTCGTCTTCACCGCTGCGATGTTCCCTCTCGCGAACGAAACGGGCCATTGCATCGCCGCGCAAGGGTTGAGAGTCCCCGCCCACGCGCCTCAGCAGCCGGCCATCGGGGGTGGTGACGATCCGGCCGCGTACCTCGGGCACGGCGCAGATCGTCAGCTCCACCCCGCCGACCTCGACCTCGCGGACCTGCACGTCCACACCGCACTCGGTCGCGATACGGGTGATCCGATCCTGGGTGTTCTGGGAGAGCGGGCAGCCGACCACGTTGTGCCGATCATCCACTCCGTGGACGATCAAGCCGCCATGCGTCATGGCCATTGCCGCGATGGTGTCGCGGACATCGGTCGGGACACCGCGTTTGAAGTCGATCTGCTCGTGCTCGCGGCGTCCGAAAAGGCTCCAGAACTCGTCAGTCGCGAGCCGCCGGGGAATGTCACCGAGTCGGGGCACGGAGGCCATGCGGGAAGATTATCAAATCTTCATGAAGAAAATCCCTGGCAAGTCATTTTTCCTGAAAGATTATCGAATCTTTGGTGGCGAATTGCGGCGGCGCCTTCACCGTCAACCCGCGAGTCACCATCGCTCCCGACGACATCGCGCCATTCGAGGCCGAGAGCGACAAAGCGTCGAGCAGCGAATGCCCCGGGCAAATCCGGCTCTCGTTGGCCACTTCGCCACCAAGTGCGACTCGCCCTGCCATGGAGGGGTCGCCCGGAACCCCGCCGTTTCGCCGGGGCGAGTGAGCGTCGCTTCCCCTGCAAGCGCCACGGAACGCCCGGTGCGGGCGCAGACTGCGAAGGATCCGGTTACCCCAGGTGGCCGGCGAGCAGGGCGCCGTAGCCCGGCCGGGGAATGCGCTCGCCGCCGAGCGCCATCGCCTCCCACAGGGACACCGCGTTCGCGGTGAGGACGGGGCGGGCCGCCGCTTCCTCCAGGCGCTCCACGAGGGACAGCGTCGGAAGCGCGGTGTCGGGCACCAGCACCGCGCCGGCACCGTCGAGCGCGGCTTCCCGGACCCCGCTCACGACGCGCTCCGGGTCGAGGCCGGAGGCGTCCCAGCCGCCCGGTACGTCGAGCCACTGGAGACGGACCACTTCGATGCCGAATTCGGCGAGGAAGGCGGCGAAGGCGCGCGAAGCGGGCTCGGGATAGGTCGCGAGCACGCTCACCCGGCGTATCCCGATCTCGTCGAGCACTTTCGCGAAGGCGAGCGAAGTGCTGCCGGCCGGCACTCCCGCGGCGCGCGCGATCGCATCGCGCTGGCGCTCCGCGTAGGCGCGCCCGAGCACGAAGCTGCCGCTGGTGCAGGCCCAGAACGCGGCGTCCGGCTCGAGCAGTGCGAGACGCTCCGCCGCCCGGGTCAGCCAGTCGATGCGCGCGGTCTGCCGGAGGGCCTCGATGTCGTGGTCCTTGCCGCCCTCGCCGCCGACCGGGGTGGTGGTCAGGCAGATGCGCAGTCGCTCGCCGGTGGCGAGCGCGTACTGGAAGTACTCGAACTCGCCGCTCCCCGAGGGCCAGATGAGCCCCACCCGGACGATACGCTCGCGCATCCTCATCCCTCCCCGAGCACCGGAAAGGCACGTTCCGCCGCCGCGAGCGACTCCTCGATGTCCTCGTCGGAATGCGCGGCGGAGAGGAACCAGGTGCCGCGGGCGGTGACGCGCACCCCTTCGCTGTGCAGCCGCGCGTTGAAGCGGTCGCGCCGGGTGCCGTCGATCCGGGAGAAGGCGCGGTAGTCGTGCACGTCGGCGTCGCCGGTGAACGCGACGTGGAAGGCCGGCCCGACGCCGAAGACGCGCACCTCCTCGCCATGGCGCCGGGCGATCGCGGGCAGCTCCTCCATCAGACGCTCGCCGCGCCGGTGCATGTCGCGGTACGCCTGCCCGTCGTCGCGGGAGAGCGCCTCGAGCGTCGCGAGTCCCGCCGCGACGGACATGACGTTCGCGTTGTAGGTCCCGCCGTGCATCACTCCGCCCGCTCCGACCTGATCCATCATGTCGTGCCGGCCCACCACCGCGGCGAGCGGAAAGCCCGCCGCGAGCGCCTTGGCGAACACCGCGAGGTCCGGGGTCACTCCGAGGAGGCCCTGCGCCCCCTGGAGGGCGACCCGGAAGCCGGTGATCACCTCGTCGAAGATCAGCACGACGCCGTGCTCGGTGCAGAGCTCGCGCACCCCCTCGAGGTAGCCCGGTCGGGGACGGAGCGCCCCGGTGTTGCACAGGATCGGCTCCATGATGACGCCGGCGATCTCGTCCCGGTAGGCGCGCAGCGCTTCGGCGAAGGTGTCGATGTCGTTCCAGGGCAGGACCATCACGTCGCCGAGCACGCTCTCGGGCTGCCCGGGAGTGTGGGAGACCGCCACCGGGGCCGAAGCCGGACCCGCCTCGTTGGGCGAGGGCGCGACGCTCATGAAGATGTTGTCGAGCCACCCGTGGTAGTGGCCCTCGAACTTGACGATCTTCCGCCGCCCGGTGTGGGCGCGGGCGAGGCGAAGCGCCGCCTGCACCGCCTCGCTCCCCGACGAGGCGAAACGCACCAGCTCCGCGCAGGGCACGATTCCGGTAAGGCGCCGGGCGAGCTCGAGCTCGAGCGCATGCTGGCCGGCGAAGAGCTGTCCCGTCGCCAGCGAGCGGGTCACCGCCTCGAGCACCGGCGGCGGCGCGTGGCCGAGGATCGCGGGGCCGTTGGCGAGCGCGTAGTCGATGTAGACGTTGCCGTCGACGTCGGTGAGGCGCGAGCCCGAGCCCTTCGCGTAGAACAGGGGCACCGGACTCTCTCCGTAGCCCGCGTAGCGGAAGTTGCTGCTCACCCCGCCCCCGAGATGCTCCTTCGCGCGCTCGTAGAGGGCTACGGAATTCGAGTAGTCCATCGTCGTCATCGTGACTCCTGGCCCTGTTCATGCCCCGCGGCGCCGGGCCGGGCTCCCTCATGCGGACCGAGCGCATCACGCTCGAGGTTCATACCCGGTTGCACCGGGCCGGGCTTGGCGATTCTCGCTGCAACGCGGCCCGATTACGACTCCCGAAACTCGAGTTGCAGGGTCATTTCATGCTGCGTCTCGACCCGTGCTTCGGGACCGGCGGGAGGGCGCCAACGGACGCTTCGGGGCGCTCGGCGACGCGGAAAGCCTGCCCCCGGCGAACGCGGGCGGGGGAATCCATAGAGCGGTGTCGGATCCAGAGGGCGCACGAACTCGTCATTCCCGCGGAAGCGGGAATCCACGTACATGTGCACTGACCGAACACGGACGCATGTCGCCGAAGCCGGTGCGCTCCAGCGGATACGCGGGCACCGGCCGGCGCCGGTAGTCGAAGTGTTCGAGGTTGGAAGCGCACACTCCCGGCGTGTCCACGAAGATGACGTGTCGGGCCACCGACTCGAAGGCGGCGCGCCAGGCGCTCGCGGACTTGACCACGATGATCCGCTGTTCGGCCGGCTCGATCCCCATGCAGCGCACCTGCTCGGCGTCGAAGGGCATGGTGCGCCGCGAGGTGAGCAGAATCCGGATGCCGCCGGCATCGACCACTGCGCAGCGCCCCATCGAGGTCTCGTAGCCGGTCATGTAGGTGCCCTTGTGCACGTAGCGTCCGTCCCCGAGTCGGGTCACGACGCCGCGGATCGGCACCGGCGCTCCGTGCCGGTCGTCCACTTTGGCGCCCACGGAGGCCGCGAAGGCGTCGCCCTCGCCCGCCTCGGCGGCGGCCGCGACCGCCTCGGGGTCCGCGATGACGATGACCGCGTCCTTCGCACGATGGCGCACGAGCGCTTCCAGGATCACGGTGCCGTCGCCCGCGCCCCCGCCGCCCACGTTGTCGGCGGGGTCGACGAGCACCACCGGCCATTGCGGGGAGGCGAGCGCCTCGGCCACCGCGTCGTCGGGGCCGACGAGGGCGACATCGAAGGCTTCGCGGCGCGACCAGATCTCGTCCGCCAGAGTCCCGACCGCGCGCCGGGCGCTCTCTGCATCGTCGGCGTAGACGAGCGCCGAAGCGCCCAGGTGCGGCGCGTCCGCGTAGGGAAAACCGAGCGCCACCGATCCGCACCAGATCTCCGGCCGGGACTCGATGTCGTGCAGCACCGCCATGACGGACCTTGCCGGCTCCCGGTCCGTGGCCTGCTTCTGGGGCACGCTCAGCAAGGGCACCTTCGCCAGCGCCCGCGCCGGGCCTCGCGGCGACCCGAGGAGGCGGGCGAGGAGACGGGCCGCCTCCGCGCCGCGCTCGGCCATGTCGACGTGGGGGAAGGTGTCGTAGCCGACGAGCAGGTCCGCCTCCGCCACCATCGCCTCGCTCAGGTTGGCGTGGAAGTCGAAGGTCGCGGCAATGGGAAGGGGACGGGGCAGGACCTCGCGGATACGCTCCAGCACGAAGGCGTCCGCATCGTCGATGCCTTCCCCGGCCGCCGCTCCGTGCAGCACGAGCAGCATCCCGTCGACGGGGCCGAATGCGGCGATGCGCGCCCGGATGCCCTCGCAGAGGGCGTCGAGTGCGCTGCGGGCGATGGTGGCGGACGGTACCGCGCCCGCGAACAGGGTAGGCAGCAGCTCGAAGCCACACTCCTCCGCCCCGCCGATCATGCCGCCGAGCTCGGTCCCGGTGCCCCGGTAGCGTTCGAGCAGGACCGCCCCTTCTGCGTACTGGTAGGCCCGGAAGTCGTCGAGCTCGGTGAGCCCCGCCGCAAAGGCGTTGGTCTCGTGCCAGATGCCACCGATCGCGATGCGCTTCCTCATGGACAATACCCGTTCACGACTTCGCTCCCTCGCCCCCGCTCGCGCGCTCGACCGCCTGGAGGAGCACCGCGGCCAGGATAATCGCGCCGCCGATGAAGGTCGCGCCGGCCGGCACCTCTCCGACCCCGATCCAGGTCCACAGCGGTTGCAGCACCGGTTCCAGGAGCGCGTACAGGGTGAGCTGGGCCGCCGGAACGGTGCGCGCGGCGATCGCGAAGAGGATGCCGCCGATCCCGATCTGCACTACCCCGAGGAACACGCATAGCCCGATGTCGTGGGCGGAAGCGGCGAGTCCGGTGTCCGTGGCGAGCGCCGTCGCCCCGCCCGCCACGGCCGCGAACACGCCCGAGTAGAGCACCGCCGGCACCATGTCCACCCCGGGCTTGCGCCGCAGCGTGACCGCGTAGAAGCCCAGGAACATCACCGTGGTGAGCGCGACCAGGTCGCCGTAGAGTCCGCCCCGCGCCACCCCGCCCCCGACGATGATGGCGATCCCGAGTCCCGCGAGCACGATCCCCGCGAGCACCGTTCCGGTCAGTCGCTCGCCGAGGAAGACGCGGGCGGTGACCGCGGCCGTCAGCGGCGCCACCGCCATCAGCAGCATTGCGTTCGCCACCGTGGTGTGCATGAGGGCGACGATGTTCCCGACGTAAGCGATGGAGATGAAGGCCCCCGCCACCACCGCGGTCATCCCCGCCGCACGCATCGTCCGCCCCAGCCCGCGGCGGTAGCGGACCAGCAGCACGATCAGCACGAAGACCGCGAGCGCCCCCGAGCGGTAGAAGTTGATCTGCCACTCGTTGACGTCCTCCGTGCTGCGGATGACGACCCCGGAGATGCTCCAGAAGAGCGGCGCGATGAACGCGCACAGGTGGCCGTGCTGCCTTATGGTTCGCGCTCCACCAGATTCGCCCGCATCGCGACCCGCAGCGCTTCGGGCAGGGGCGTCTTGCGGCGGGTCTCGAGGCTCGTGTAGACCGTCACCTTCTCCGAGGTGGCGGCGAGCTCCCCGCTCTCGGTGTTCCACATGCGGTGGAACGCCACGACGGAGGTGTTACCGATGTGCACCAGGGCGCTCTCGATCCGGAGCAGGCTACCCGGGGGCTGCTCGGCCTTGTACTCGATGGTGTCCTTGACGTCGAAGAAGCCGGTGCGCTGCTCCTGCATGTAGGCGCGGGTGAAGCCGAGGGCGGAGAGGTGATGCCAGAAGGCGGTGTCGAACATGCCGACATAGTGCATCGTGTTCATGTGGCCCTGATGGTCGCAGTGCCAGGAATAGACCATCGACCGAAAGGTCTCGATGTACTTCGCCATGCTCCTTCCTGTCTGTAGACGCATTCCCTCCGGATCAACCGGACTCCTTCACCCTGACGATACGGAGCCGAACGTGTGCGGCATCCGGGCTCGCTTCAGAGATGAATTGATCGACTTCAGTAGCTGTGCGGCGTAAGCTTCGAGAGTCCTTTTCGCCTCCTCGACGACGAGCTTGCCGATCCGGCCCTCGGGACCGATCCAATTCGGCTTCTCTCCGGAAGCGGGAAAGACCAGCTTGGCGTTCTCGCGATAGAATCTGCCGCGCTCGCCTTTCGAAAAGTCGTACTCGGTCTTCATTCGCGTGACCCGTAATGAAGCCGCTCATTACGGGTTGCCAAGCGGGCCGAGATGAGCTGCACCTTGGTCGTGTCGCCGTGGACTGTGGCCGTGCCGCCCTACTCGTTCGTTTCGGCGGGCTTCACGAGGTCGGCGAGGGGGACCGTGAAGTAGGAGCGCTTGTAGTCCGGGAGCCGGAACTCCCAGCCTTCCCAGGCCTCGTTCAGCCGCTCGACTTCTTCGCGCACCGCGGCGGCGCTCGCCAGTCCCTCGATCGGCTCGAAGTCCCGGGCTTCCGATGCGTCCCCGTCGGCTTCACGGTCGGCGTCCCCCCCGTCGGCATCCCCATCGGCGCCCCCCCCATCGGTATCCCCGCCGGAATCGCCGGCGGGGCCGAAGCGGGCGTCCACCGATGCTTCGTCGAAGGATGCGCGCATGCGCAGCCAGCTCGTATCGTCCTCCCGCCGGGTGCGGACCTCCACCCCGAGTCCGTCGAAGGTGAGGAGCTCGGCGCTGAAACCGGCGCCGGGATCGGCCTCGTCCGGGGCGCGGCGAACGTCCTGGAAACGCAGGTCCGCGAGCCCCCGCCCGATGTCGTTCACCCGCCACCGGCTCTCGATCACGTGGCCCGGGGGGGCGTTGTCGAGGGAGTAATCATCGTCGTCGGGCCTCGACCGGCTGACCTCGAGCCGGCCGCCGCCGGCCTGGCGGACCCGGACCGTGCGCACGCGGGCTTCGTCGATGCGCAGCACTTCCCGTTCGAGCCATTCGACCGGGTCTCGGGACACGCTGAGCTTGCCCTCGACCAGCCAGGACCGGGCGTCCCCGGGCTCGCGCAGATAGAACTCGGAGAGCGAGAGGTCGATCCTCGACGATTCGCGGTTGCCGATGATGAAGTCGGCGAGCACTTGCGCGGCATCGTCCTCGATGGTGAAGCGGATCGAGCCCGCCCCGGACTCCGCGGGGTCGTCGAGGCCGAGGCGCGGGTAGCGCGCCGGGTCAGAGGTCTTCGGCTCGCGGCGCTCGAGGCCCGCGGCACCGACCACCAGCTTGTGGACCTTGTCGGCGACCGCGCGGTAACCGTCGCGCTCGGGCATCGTCCACCGCGCGCCGTCGTGGACGAGGGTGAAGGTCTCGCCCCCGCTCAACGCGCGGATCCGGCGCACCTCGTCGACGCGCGCGAGCAGATCGGGGAACACGAGCGCTCCTTCGCCGGGGATCGCGGAGTCCCCGGTCTCGGTCCTGAGCGCGAGCGCGGCGACCACCGCGGCGAGCGCAACGCCCGCGAGGACCAGCAGGGACCGGACCCTCCTCATCGCCGCGGGCCCCGGAGGGTCATGCGCCCCCCCTCATGCCGGACGCCGCCGGCGCACGTGCCAGATCCCCGCCGCGAGCCCGAGCAGAGCGATGAGGATCGGCACCAGCCCGATGTTGACGAACTTGATCCAGCCCTCGAGCGACTCGATGCTGCGGCGCAGCTCCCGGCGCACGTCGCGGAGCTCGCGGCGGACTGCCAGACGCTCCTCGCGAAAGCGGGTGAGCTCGCGTTGCTGGGCGTCGGACAGGATGAGGGCATCCTCGCCCTGCTTGGTCTCCTCGAGCGCGAGCAGCCGCTCCTCGGTCGCTTCCAGGCGCAGCACGAGCTCCCGCTCCTTCTCCCGGAAGCGCGCCTCCGCCTCGCGGCGCAGCGCGTTGATGCGCTCGAAGGGACGCAGGAAGGTGCCGCGGCTGCGCACGTCGATGAGGTCGCTCGATCCGGTGAGGTTGTCGAGCGCGTTGATCACCAGCGAGCCGTTCGCGGCGGTGGGCACCATGAAGCGGGTGCCGAGCAGGCTCTGCACCTGCACCCAGAAGCGGTCCGCGAGCAGGTCGGTGTCCGCGAACACGATGAGGTTGATGTCGCCGTCCGACTCGGCCCGGTGGGCGGAGGGGTCCGGAAGCTCGCCCCGGTCTTCGTCCGACGGAGGCGGCGCGCCGTCCGGGAAGGCGCTCCGGGCGGGGCCTGCGACCCGGGCGGCCAAGGTGTAGTGCTCACCCTCCGGGGTGTAGTCGTCGAGCAGCGCCTCCGGGTCGGCGAGGGCCGCGACCGCGCTCTGCGGGTAGCGCCGGGCCTGCTCGCTGGTCCGGATGAGCGGCAGGAAGCGCGTGGTCGCGTCCTCGCTCGCCCGCAGCACCCCCGCCGTCCCGAAGGTAACGTTGCCGAGCTCCCCGGTGACGACGTCGGCGGGGTCCATCAGCGCGGGAGGCACGTTCATCCACACCGGATAGTCGAAGTGCACCACCCGCCCCGCCTTCTCCATCTGGACGGAGGGTGCGATGCTCAGGTCGCCGACCACGGTGTCCGCTTCGAGCTCGACCCCCCAGGCCGCGAGGAGCGGCCCCGCGTCGGAGCGGCGGTCCGGCTCGCTCACCCCGCCCATCATCGTCGGGGGCTGCGCCTCCGCGTGAGGGTCGACGAACACCAGCGCCTTGCCGCCGCCCAGGACGAACTGGTCGATCCGGTAGAGCAGCGCGGGCTCGAAGCCCTGCGGATGCACCAGCATCAGCACGTCGATGTCCTCCCCGAGCTCCGAGCGGGGATCGAGCTCGCGCACTTCGAAGATCTGCTGCATCTGCTCCACCACCGCCCAGGGCACCGGCACGGTGTCCGGTGTCTGGTAGGGAGAGGAGATGCCGAACACCGGCAGGGTGCCGAGCACCCCCACCACCGGCCGCTCGGACTCGGCGAGGCTGTGGACCATCCGGGTGAGGTCGTACTCGAGGAAGCGTTCCCGCAGGGGAGAGAAGTAGGGGATCACTTCTTCGTCGTCCACCGAATTGGTGCCGACGAGACCGAAGTAGATGAGGTCTTCCCCCTGACCCGCGCGGGCCGGCAGACCGCGCAGTCCGTAACCCACCGCCCGGTCCTCCTCCTCGGAGAAGGGCTCGGGGTCGATCGCCTCGAGCGTGAGCTTGCCGCCGGCCTCCCGCCGGTACTCCTCGAGCAGGCCGAGGATGCGCTCCGCGTAGGTGTTGATGCCCGGCACCTGCGCGGCGAGGCTTCGAGAGTAGTAGAAGCGCAGGATGATCGGCTCTTCGAGGTTCGCGAGAATTGCCCGGGTGCCGTCGGAGAGCGTGTAGATCCGGTGCTCGGTGAGGTCGATGCGCACCGATGAGAGGAGCGCACTGCTCATGCTGTTGACCGCGAAGAAGAGCACCAGGGCCAGCGCGAGCCCCCCGGCACCGAGCAGTCGAGGGGACATCTATCGCCCCTTCTTCATGTCGATGGCGACCGCGCTCGCATAGAGCCAGAACGCGATCATCGACACGAAGTACACGACGTCGCGCAGGTCGATCACCCCGCGCGCGATCGCATTGAAGTGGGTGAGGAAGCTCAGACCGCTCACCGCCTCGACGACGAGAGCGGGAGCCCAGGCCCCGAAGAGCTCCAGCACCAGGGGATATCCGCTCAGCACGAAGGCGAAACAGGCCGCCGCGCTCGACACGAAGGCGATGACCTGGTTCTTGCTGATCGCCGAGAAGCAGGATCCGACCGCGAGGAAGGCGCCGGCCATGAGTGCGCTTCCGACGTATCCGGCGAGGATCGCGCCGTTGTCCGGGTCGCCCAGATAGTTGACGGTCAGCCACAACGGAGCGGTCAGGGCGAGCGCGACGATCGCCACCGCCCAGGCGGCGAGGAACTTGCCGATCACCGCCTGGGTCATCGTGACCGGCAGGGTGAGGAGCAGCTCGATGGTGCCCCCCCGGCGCTCTTCCGCCCACAGGCGCATCGCGAGCGCCGGGATCAGGAACAGGTAGAGCCAAGGGTGGAAGAGGAAGAAGGACTGGAGATCCGCCTGACCGAGCGGGAGGAAGCTCCCCAGGTAGAAGGTGAACACCCCGCTGAGCAGCACGAAGATGGTGAGGAACACGTAGGCGATGGGCGTGGCGAAGTAGCCGCCGAACTCGCGCCTGAAGATCGCCCGGACCGCGCCCATCCCCGCCGCTCCCTCAGCTCAACTGACCGCTCGTGATCTCGCGGAACACCTCGTCGAGGCGGCCACGCTCGCCGTGCATCTCCGCCAGACGCCATCCGCGCTCCCGGGCCAGCGCGCCGACCTCCCCGATGAGGGACCCGCCGGGCTGCGCGAAGACGCGCACTTCGGTGCGCGACTCCGAGCGCAGCGACACTTCCACCGAGGCCGCCGGAGCGAGGGCTTCGAGGGCCTCGAGGTCGACGGCCGACATCGCCTGATCCACCACGAGGCTGAGCGCGTTGTGGAAGCGCGAGCGTTCCATGAGCGCGCGCGGCGTGCTGTCGCTGACCAGCCGGCCCCGGGAGACGATGAGCGCGCGGGTGCACACCGCATCGACCTCCTCCAGGATGTGGGTGGAGAGGATGATGACCTTCTCGCTCGCCATCCCCCGGATGAGATTCCTGACCTCGTGCTTCTGGTTGGGGTCGAGACCGTCGGTGGGCTCGTCGAGGACGAGCACCCCCGGGTCGTGGAGGATCGCCTGGGCGAGGCCCACCCGGCGCTTGAAGCCTTTCGACAGGGTCTCGATGGGCTGGTTCAGCACCGAGCCGATGTGGACCATCTCGACCACTTCCTCGATGCGGGCGCGGCGCGGCGCCGGCGCGATGCCGCGGACCTCGGCCACGAAATCGAGAAAGGCCCGGGGGGTCATGTCCGAATAGAGGGGCGCCCCCTCCGGGAGGTATCCGATATCCGCCTTGACCGCGACCGCTTCCTCGGCGATGTCGCGGCCCGCAATCCGGATGCTGCCCGCATCCGGGGCGAGAAAGCCGGTGATCATCTTCATGGTGGTCGACTTTCCCGCTCCGTTGGGTCCGAGGAAGCCGAGCACCTCCCCGCGCTCCACCGAGAAGGAGACGCCGTCCACCGCGGTGAGGGTGCGGAAGCGTTTGGTGAGGCCCTGGATCTCGACGACCGGGTTCATGCTCTCCTCAGTCGGCTCGTACCCGCCCGGATCCGCCGAGCCGGGCGGGGCTGGCGCGCATACATGCGGATCGCGGCGCGCGTTTTCAAGGCCGGAGACAGGGGCCGGCGGCATTGCGTGCGGTCATTCCCTCGATACCCGGGAATCCCCGGGAAACGAGAGCCCGAGAGGAACTCCGGACATTCGGAAAACCACGACCCGGCCCGGGCGTTTTGGACTGGCCGGTACAGGTTAGCATACGGGGATCCGAGCCCCCGGAGGAGCACGATGAGCGGCCCTCTGTTTCACCTCTTCCCGGAAGCGCCCCGTCCGGTGGCGCCCTACCACCACGCGGTCGAGGCCGACGGCTGGGTGTTCCTGACCGGGCAGATCCCGAACCATCCCGACGACGACTCGGCTCCGATCCCGCCGGGCATCGAGGCGCAGACCCGGCGCACCATGGACAACTTGGCTGTCGTCCTCGGCGGGACCGGTCTCGATCTCTCCCACGTGGTGGCGGCGCGGGTGTTCCTCACGCACTTCGAGCAGGACTACGACGCGATGAACGCCGTCTACCAGAGCTACTTCCCCGCGGATCGCCGGCCGGCGCGCACCTGCATCGGGGTCACCGCGCTCGCGCGCGGGGTTCGGGTGGAGATCGACTTCATCGCCCGGCGGCCGGCCGCCTGATCCGCGTTCAGGGTTCGGAGCCGTTCAGGGGGAGAGCTGTGCAATGCGCGCCAGTCCGGGAGCCGGCGCGGCGGCGGGCGTAGTCGTCCGGCCTCGTACCAGTGGTCCCAGTCGCCGTTGATCAGTCGTCGATCCGGACGAGCCGGGCTTCGTACTGCCTCGAAGGCAGCCGGGTGACCGGCTATGCCCGGAGCACCCGGAAAGGCTGTCCGGATGCGTTGTGCGTGGCGATCGCCCCCCCAAGGCTGATGGGTTCTCTTGACCGTGTCCAATGAACTCGAGGGGTCATGTCGATCGCCAGCAATTCTCATTTTGCTCGTCGGGTCCCGCGGCAGGATCGGCACGACCGTCGATCTGCCCCCGATCTGCCCCGGATCGAATCGCAAGGAGAAGACGGCTTGCGGCTCAGGGTGAAGTCAGGCG
>CAYFYD010000031.1:0-16298 GCA_964347195.1 uncultured Ectothiorhodospiraceae bacterium | reverse complement strand
ATCCCGAAGCTCGGAGTCTGAAGCCGTCAAGCCGACTTTTGAAGAGCCCTGCGGGTGCTCGAGAGCCGTGGTGTCGAGTGCTGCATGGCGACGGTACGCACTGCCAGAGTTGAAGTGGTGGGGACGCTGCGTACGGAATAGTTTGCCGCACACCACACGGCACAATACTACGATAGAGAAAACCACGTGCGCTACACTGACGCAGTGGATGACATGTCTCACACGATACGATACAGTACGCAACGTGGCGTAGTGCTCGCCACGCCACACATTGAGGAAGGAAGAGACGATGACGGTCGAAGCTCTTGTGTCTTCAACACAACTATTGGATTTGGCTGGATATTTTGCCGATAGAGGGGAGGAGGCGCACGCCATCAATCTCCTCGTGGCCGCCAACACACTTAAAAAATGGGAGGTGGCCTTCGCGCAGGAAGGCGCCACCGCGACCACCCACGAGGACGTCAATACGCTCGACGTCCAAGCCGGTGCGGTGAAGGGAGGTGCCACTGTGTCCACCCACGAGGACAATACACCCCCATCACCCCGAAAGTCACCGGAGTACGTTGCATCCTGGTTCTACTGGGAAGAGGACGGTCTCGAACAGACCCTCGTCATGCGCATTCCAGCCGGCGGACGGCGCAAACGGGCCGGCCGCGGCTATGCACAAGAATGGGTAGTGCGGGCAGTCGTGGAGGCGTTGGCGCAGCGCGCTGAAAGGAACAGCATCTCCGGCGAAGCCGTGACTTTCAGCGTTGGGGAGCTCACCAAAACCCCGGGCCTGGACACGCCGAACGCCGAGGCTCAGGTACGGGTCGCGGTGCGCTACCTGCAATCACACGGTCTGGTGGACAAGCGACGGATTCGGCGAGGTGCCCGGCCATACCGGCTGGCCTCCCGGAGCATTGCCAGCGCCTGTACCAAGCTGCTGCCAAGCTCCGAGGAGATCCGGACGCCTGGTCTCAAGAACCTCCTTGCTGCCGCGCCTCTCGAAGGAATCGACATCGAACGCACGCGCGACCCGGGACCTGAGATCGCCTTCTGATGTATCTCGTGGATACCAATGTCATTTCCGAGCTGCGCAAGGGAGAGCGCTGCAATGCGCGGGTGGCCGCCTGGTACGCCAGCGTTGCGGATGCCGACTTGTTCCTGAGCGTGTTGGTGACCGGCGAGATTCGCAAGGGGATCGAGCTCGCACGGCCGCGCGACGGCCGACGGGCAGCCGCTCTCGATCGCTGGTTGCGGGAGGTCGAGCGAACCTTCCGCGACCGTATCCTGCCGGTCGACGCGCGGGTGGCCGATGCCTGGGGCACGATGTGCGCCATCCGGCCGATCCCGGTCATCGACGGCCTCCTGGCCGCAACCGCCAGAACGCACGAGCTGACGCTGGCTACGCGCAACGCGTCGGACGTCAACGGCCTTGGTGCGGCGGTGCTGAACCCCTTCGATTCTCGGGACGCCTGACGCGCCCTCACCCGGAAAGGCCCCGCCCGGAATGCGGCCGGGGCGCCGGATTGTGGCACAATCGGCGTCGCCGCGAGGCGGGCTCGGCGGCGGGCTCTCGGGATGCGGCGATGGCGCGGCCCGGATGCCGGCGGGATCGGGCGCGCCGATGCGGGAGTGGCGGAATCGGTAGACGCGGCGGCCTCAAAAGCCGCTGTCCGCGAGGACTTGGGGGTTCGAATCCCCCCTCCCGTACCAGAGCCGGTGCGCGGGCCGATCGCCGATTCCGGGAACGGCCCCAGGAGTCTGCGCCGCAGAAAGTTCTCGTGGGACCGCGCCACACCATGAACGCGAGTGAGCGCCCATTTCGGGGAGCAGGAAGCAGGATTCGGATGTCCGGACAGAAAAACGGATTACTCGAGCCCACCGAGCGCCTGCAACAACGTTCTACGGCGCAGACTCCTGGCGCGTTGCCGGAAGGGTGCAGCGGATGTTGTCGATGAGGCGCGCGTGTCCGAGCCACGCCGCGCCGAGCACCACCAGCGCCGTCTCGTCCCGGGACGGCGACCCGAGGTCCCGGGCCCGCCGCACCGTGAAGTAGTCCGGGCGAAAGCCTGTCCGCTCGAGCGTCTGCATGTAGTGCAGGCCGAGCGCGTGGAAGTCGCGCTCCCCGCCCTGGATGCGCTCCGACGCCTCGCGGAGGCTGCGGTAGAGGATCGGCGCGCGGCGCCGCTCGGCCGTGTTCAGATAGCGGTTGCGCGAGCTCATGGCGAGCCCGTCCGCTTCGCGCACCGTGGCCACCGCCTCGATCTCCACGGACAGCTTGAGATGCTCGGTCATCCGCCGCACCACCAGCAGTTGCTGGTAGTCCTTCTCGCCGAACAGGGCCACGTGGGGCTGCACGATGTTGAAGAGCATGTTGACCACGGTAGCCACGCCCCGGAAGAAGGTCGGCCGCAGCGCGCCGCAGAGGATGGTGCCGAGTCCCGGTACCTCCACCCGGGTGCTGCAAGCGGGGCCTTCCGGATAGATCTCCGACGCCGGGGGGTGGAAGACGATGTCCACGCCGAGCTCGTCGAGACGCTCGATGTCCGCCTCGGGACTACGGGGGTAGGTGTCGAAGTCTTCCCCCTCCGCGAACTGGAAGGGGTTGACGAAGACGCTGACCACCCTGGTCGTGGCGACCTCCGCCGCGCGGCGCACCAGGGCGAGATGGCCACCGTGGAGGTCACCCATCGTCGGCACGAGCGCGATGCGCCGGCCGCCCCGGCGCGACGGCGCGAGCGCCTCGCGCACCTCCGCACAGGTACGGGCTATCTCCATGAGGCCCGGAGCCCTGGCGATTCCCCGCCCCTCGCCGCATCGCCGCGGCCGGCGGCGCGCTCAGGTCCTCGCTCAGCACGAAGACGCATGCCCGAGCGCGTCCTGGCGTTCCCTTCTGCGCCGCCGGCGCCGGCGCCGCGAGCGGCCGGCGGGGGGGCTGAGCAGGGCGTCGCGTTCCTCGTCTTGCGCCTCGATCAAGCTGGTCCACCACTCGCACTGTTCCTGCACCGCTTCCCCGGCCTGGGCGCGCAGGAGGAGAAAGTCGTACGCGGCGCGAAAACGCAGGCCCCCCATCAGGCCGAGGGCCCGCCGTCCGCGGCTCGAGAGCAGGCGCGGCTGCATGTCCCATATCTCGCGGGTGACCACGGAGCAGCGACGGGGAATGGACACGCGCTCGACCTGCCGAGCGAGCGCGTGTTCCCCGGCGGACGCGAGCGCCTGCGCTTCGCCCTCACCGCGAGCGAGCGCGCCCCGGGCTTCCCGCCTCAGCACCGGCCACAGGAGCGCCGCGAAGAAGAATGCCGGGGTGACCGGCTTGTCCTCGGCGACGCGCACATCGGTGTTCGCGAGGGCACGCTCGATGAATGCGGGCGCCGCCGCGCTCTCGCCCTCCTCCTCCAGGCAGGCGTCGATGTCCGGGAACAGGAGTGCGGACAGTCCGTAGTGGCGCAGGAGCGCGAAGGATCGACGGGCGGAGCCGCCGAGGAAGAGCTTGACCACTTCGTCGTAGAGGCGGGACGGCGACACCTCCAGCAGCCGCTCCCGATGCCGCGGAATCGCGGCACGCGCCGCCTCGTCGATGTCGAAGCCGAGCTTGGCGGCGAAACGCACCGCGCGCAGCATGCGCACCGGATCCTCGCGAAAGCGCAGATCGGGATCTCCGATCAGGCGCAGTCGGCCTTCTCTGAGGTCGGGCATGCCGCCGGTGTAGTCGACGACCGAGAAATCGGCGATGTCGTAGTAGAGGCTGTTGATCGAGAAGTCCCGGCGCCACGCATCTTCCTCCAGCGTGCCGAAGACGTTGTCTCTCACCACGCGGCCGTCGACGGTGATCCGGTCCGCCGGTCGGGCCCCTGCGGCATCGCCCACGGCGGCACGAAAGGTCGCGACTTCCACGATCTCGCGTCCCATGCGCACGTGGGCGAGGACGAAACGGCGGCCGATCAGCCGGCAACTCCGGAAGTGCTCGCGGATCTCGCCGGGCGTCGCGTTGGTCGCGACGTCGAAGTCCTTCGGCTTGCGCCCGAGCAGCAGATCGCGGACTCCGCCGCCGACGAGGTATGCCTCGTAACCCCCCTTCCGGAGGACACGGAGGACCTTGAGCGCAGCCTTGCTGATGCCGGCCCGCGAGACGCTGTGCTCGGGACGCGCGTAGACGACGGGGGTCGAGATGTTGCGTGAATCCGTGTTGTCGAGACCTGTGCCGTTCACCCACCCTGGCCGACGCAACGCGATGGAAGATCCGCTTCCGGCGCCGCACCGCGAGAAGCGCCGGGCACGCGTTCTCCCGGTGCTCTGTCGTCGGCCGCTCGGAATGTCTTCGTTTCTGAACCTCTGTCGGCAACGGGAAGTCCTGAAGGCCCGCGCTCTTGCGAGGCAGCGCACTCGGGACCTCGAGCAGCGCCCGCCCGCGTGTTGAGCGGCCTGCCGCGGCGCGTATAATACCAGCCGCAACGTTGCCGTCCACTCGGCGGAATGTGTACGCTCCCTTCGTCTAGCGGCCCAGGATACCGCCCTCTCACGGCGGGGACAGGGGTTCGAGTCCCCTAGGGAGCGCCAGATGAGGCCCTTCCGGCGCCGTCCCGGTGCGCCTACAGGCGATCTACCAGCCGATGGTAGATCAGGGTGGTTTCCGGAGCGGGCTCGACCGCCCGTTCGGCCTCCAGAATGGAACGCAGGTAGTCGTACATGTCGATGGCCTGGGCGACCCGTCCCAGCTCCCGATAGCACAACATGAGCCGGCGGTAGAGCCCCTCCGCCAGCTCGTCGCCTTCGATCCCCCGCTCGTAGCACTCTGCGGCCCGTTCCCACTCACCGCGCGTTTCCCAGTAGCGCGCGAGCTCTCCCACCGCGCGCAGGAATCGATCCCGTAACCTGCCTCTCAGCAACAGGAAGCGGGGATGCTCGCCCTCGCCGCTCATGAAAGGTCCCCGGTAGAGGGCAAAGAGCTCCTCCGACCACCTTGCGGCCCGCTCTTCGTAGTCGGAGGGAGGTCCGAAGCGGCGCCCTTCCTCGATTGCTCCCGTCACTGCCTCGAATGCGCACAGGTCCATCCAGCACAGACCGGTATCGATACTCAAGTGGCCGTGCCGCAACGATATCAGGCGATCCTCACCCAGCAGCTTGCGGAGTCGGTGCAAGGTGGTGGTGAGCGACCCGTACGCATAGTCGGCGTCGATCCGGGGCCACAGCGAGCCGGCAAGGCGGGACTCCGAGACGTTGAGGGCCCCGAATCCGACGAGAGTCTTGAGCAGCTCCAGAGGCTTCTTCTGGAGATTGGTCTTCGTTCCGAGGTCCTTGTCGTCGCGAATCACCTCGAATCCGCCGAAGGTGTGAATCCGGAATCGCCACGGCCAGCGCCGGCTGTAACGTGCTTCATCCTCGGGGGAGAGCCGGCGCTCCCGCACCAGACGAGTGACGTAGCCGACTTCGATACCCTCGTTCAGCGCCCGCGCGCAAAGGCTGGAGACGGAGGAAGGGAGCCACCAGAGACAGTGGGTGTACCCGTTCTCCCGGCCGACCTCGAGCGCCCGGCGCAGCATGGCGAGTCCCTGTCGGGAACGGCCGAGCTTCAGCGCAACCTGGGAGAAGGACAGGAGCTCGTGGAACTCGAGCCACCGATTGCGGATGGGGCGCTCGCGGGCCCGGGCTCTCGACAGGTGTGAGAGCGCCCGTTCTCCGTCCCCGAGCTCGCTCAGGACCTGGGCCATCGCGACCCGGCACAGATCCTCGAAGAATGTGCAACCGCACTCCACCGCGAGGTCCAGAGCGATTCTCTGTTGCCGGAACGCCGCGACCGGATCGCCTCGCAACATGTCGAGCCACGCACTGTAGTAGTGGAACATGGCTTGCTCGAGAGGTCGGGCACTGTCCAGGTGGTCGCGCGCCTGCGCCAGCAGCTCTCGCGCCGTACCTACGTCGCCGACGCCGAGAGCGCTCCCCGCACCGTTGGCCAGGAGGCTGCAGGTCCATCGCCGCGCCCCGCCGGCGCGCCCGATCTCGAGACCTTCCGTGACCGCCTCCAGGCAGTTGTCCCGGTTCGCGGCGAACTCGTGGTACATGGCTTCGACCAGACGTAGCGCCCGGCTCGCGAGAAGCGGCACGAACGGGGAACGGCAGGTCTTGGCCATGCGGCGGATCACTTGTCGGGCCCGCGTGAACTCTCCGGTACAGTTGAGCGCGATGGCGAGCAGACACTGGGCACCGGCGAGCGCGGCAGGGTCCTCGATCGCGTGCAGACACTGGTGGGCGCGCGCCGACAGGCCCTGAAGGACGGGGTGGAAAGGCTGCCGTAGCACCAGTGCGAGGAACAGGCTCACGGTCACCCGTGTCTCGGCACAGGACGGGCGCGGGGCATCCTCGTCGAGCAGCGCGATGGCGGCTTCGATCCAGGCATCGAGATGCTCGAAATTGTCGAGATCGAAGAGAATCGCTTCCATTGCGCCGGAACAGGTGAGCAGGAGCGCGTTGCGGTCCGGTGGCGTGTGCTCTCCGAAGAGCTCGAAGGCCCGCTGGTAGCGCCTGCGAGCTTCTCGGGGGGCGGTGCGCGCACAGCATGCAGCGCGCCAGTAGTGAAACCAGGCGCTCCCCGCCACTTGCTCTTCCGGCACTGCGTCGAGCCATTGCTCCAGCGCCTCGGCCTGTCCATGGCGGATCATGTGTGGTGCCCGCGAGAGCGCCAGGCGCGCGAGCGCATGCCAGTCCTCGTCGCTGCGCAGGAGCGCGGCCAAGTCTTCGTAGGCGCCGGCCGACTCCAGAAGGGTGCGAGCCCGGCGGCGCAACGAGCGCCGCTCACCCTCCGCCAGCTCCACTTCGGCCTGGACGCGCAGCATGTCCGCCAGAAGGGGATGGCAGCGGTAGACGGGCTCGCCGCCGTGCTCCCTCATGTTCACGAGGTGATGGTCGCGGTGCAGACCCTCGAGGATCTCGCCCGCGCGCGGCTCCGAGGCGAGCGTGGAGGCCATCGCGGGAGTCATTTCGTTGAGCAGGGCGGTCCTGAGCAGCAGCAGCCGGGTACGCGCGTTGAAGCCGTGCAGCACCTCGGTCGCGAGGTAGTCGAAGACGAGCCGCCGTGACGACAGGCTGGGCACTCCGGCCACGCCCCCGTCGGCAACGCTCAGATCGAGCATGAGGATGAGCCCCGCTACCCAGCCCTGCGTCTTCTCGTATAGCTGCTCGCGGGCGGAGTCGTTGCAGGAGTCGTCCCACTGCTCGACGATCGCGTCGGACTCCTGCCGGGTCAGGCGCAGCTTCTCCCAGCCCAGCGTCTCGAGGCCGCGGTTCGCCCGAAGGCGCGCCATCGAGGGTGGAGGGCCACTGCGACTGATGACCACCACGCACCCCTTCGGCGGCGCCTCGGCGATGGCGTCCTCGACGACTCCGTGCAGGGCCGAACGGGGGGAGACCGCGTGATAGTCGTCGAGCACCAGCACGAAGGGCGAAACGAGCTCGCTGAACAGGGTTCGGAAACAGCCCCGGGCGTATGCCGACAGCTCGTCGTTGTACTCGGAGGTCGAGCACGGGAGGGCGGGCGACGGCGTCTTGCCCATTCCACAGCTCAGGTAGCGGAAGAAGTCGGCGACGTCGGAGTCGCGGACATCGAGTTGATACCAGCACGAATCGAGCCCGCGGGCACGCAGGTAGCTCGCCACCAGGGTCGTCTTTCCGCAACCCGCGCCGGCGCCGACCCATATGCCCGCAGATCGGCGCCGTCGATCGAGCAGCCTGAAGAGCCGCTCCCGGGCGAGCACGCCGGCGGTGTTGGGATGACTGGTCTTGGCGGGACCCCGAATCCGCGACACGGGCGAGCGCCCTTCCATCGAAGAGATTCCATTCTAGCCGCCGCGCCACCTCCCGCAGCCCGAAGACTCTATCTGTAAGCAACGTGTAAGCCACCATTGAGTACACTGCTTTGTCTCGGCACCACGAATTCCGTGCGATACTCATCGTGCCCGCCTCCTTCTCGCCCCCCGATGCTCCTCCCGAGGTCTCCGAGCGGATCGACAAGTGGCTGTGGGCCGCGCGCTTCTTCAAGACCCGCAGTCTGGCCGCCCGGGCCGTCACGGGGGGCAAGGTGGAGGTCGACGGCGCTCGCGCAAAGCCGGCCCGGCGGATCCGCCCCGGGGCGCGGCTCACGATACGACGAGGCGCTCTGGAGTGGGTGGTCGTGGTGCGGGGGCTGAACCGGGAGCGGCGCCCCGCCCGCGAGGCGGTCCTGCTCTACGAAGAGACTCCGGAGAGCCGGGAGGCGCGAGCCAGCGAGGAAGCGCGGCGCCGCCAGGCGCAGGCACGGCGCGAGCACGGGCTCGGCCGCCCCACCAAGCGGGATCGGCGCGAGCTCGACCGTCTGAAGCACGAGGCATGAGGCGCGCGCGTCGCCCCGAGGTCGCCGGTGTCGAATGCATGCTCATCCGGTGGCCCTGGCCCGCATTGAGTGGGACTCGCAGCCGTAGGATGAGCCGGCAGACCGTATGGAGCCCGCGGCACACTCGACCTGCCAAGGGACTGCCGAGGTCGGATTGGCACCGCTCAATCCGGCACCAAGGAGTCCGGGCGATGACTGTCAGATCATGGCCATGAGTCCCCGACGCATCCCGAGTCTCGAGATGATCGATTGCCGGCCGGCCACAGCCACGCCGCCCCGCGCACCCCGCTCGCGTCGCCGTGCACCGGGGGAAGCAGCCGGGTATCGACGCGATCGGAGAACACGAACTCGCCCCACAGCCGCGGGACCCTGTCGTAGAGACGCTCCACCCTGGAGAGACCTCCCCCGAGCACGATGACGTCCGGGTCGAAGATGTTCACGACCTGCGCGAGCGCCTTGGCCATGCGCCGCTCGTAGCGCGCGAGGCAACGCTCCGCGCGGCGGTCGGTGGCGGCGCGGGCGACGATCTCGGCGGGAGGAAGCGAGACGCCCGTCTCTTCCCGGAACTCCCTCGCCATCCCGGGCCCGGAGAGGAAGGTCTCGACACAGCCGCGGCGGCCGCAGTAGCAGCGCGGACCCGGCGTCTCCCCGGCCTCCGGCCAGGGCAGCGCGTTGTGGCCCCACTCCCCCGCGATCGCGTTGCGTCCCGTGAGCACACGGCCGGACACCGCCAGTCCCCCTCCGGTACCCGTGCCCACGATGACCCCGAACACGAGCGAGGATCCCGCTCCCGCCCCGTCCACCGCCTCGGAGAGGGTAAAGCAGTTCGCGTCGTTGGCGATGCGCGCCTCGCGGCCGAGCGCGCGGGCGAGGTCGCGGTGCAGAGGATGGCCGTTGAGACAGGTCGAGTTGGCGTTCTTGATGCAGCCGGTCGCGGGCGAGACCGCACCCGGCGTTCCCACCCCCACCCGCGCGCGCGTTCCGGTCGCGGTCTCGATCTCCCCCACCAGCGTGACGATGGCGTCCAGCGTGGCTCGGTAGGAGTGCGAGGGCGTGTCGCGGCGCCGGCGCTCGACGACCCGGCCCGCGCCGTCCATCGCCACCGCCTCGATCTTGGTGCCGCCGAGATCTACCCCGATGCGCATCGGAAGGTGCGCTGCGCTATCATCGATCCCCGCTTCCGGGCCCGGCTCCTGCGCCACTCTACCACGCCGTTGCTCGCATTCGTCCGCCCCTTCGTCGAGATCTCTCTGCTCAGGTTGCGACCCCAGGATCTGCCGGCATCGAGGCGGTTGCTCGCGGTCGTTGCGCTCAGCTACACCGCATGCACCGCGATCGCGCATGCCGCGCTTCTCTCCCCGATCGACGCGGTGATCGGCGGCGTGGTGGACGCGCTCCTGCTCTGCGGACTGACCCTCTCGCTGCTCGCCCTGAGCCGCCGGTGGTCGCGCGCGGTGCAGACTCTCACCGCGCTGGTCGGCGCGGGGACGGTCACCACGATGGTGGCGATACCCTTCCTCGGGTGGCGGGTGAACGTCATGCGGGCCGGCGAAGCGGCCGGCATCGAGCTCGCGTTCATCGCGATAATCGTGATCTGGAATCTGGCGGTGATCGCCCACGTGCTGCGCCACGCCCTGTCGACCTCCTTCCTCGGGGCGACGGTGATCGCAGTCGTCATGTACCTGGTCTCGTCCCAGGTCCTGGGCGCGATGCTCGAAGGCCGGATGACCCTCTGAAGGCCGCGTGCGGATGGACCTGTACATCCTCGGGATCTGCGGCACCTTCATGGGAGGCTTGGCGGTGCTCGCCCGCGCCCTCGGCCACCGGGTGCGGGGCGCCGACGAACGGGTGTACCCACCGATGAGCGAGGTCCTGCGCGCATCGGGGATCGAAGTCGAGCAAGGCTACGATCCCGCCCGCCTCGAGCCGCCGCCGGACTGCGTGGTCATCGGCAACGCGCTCACCCGCGGCAACCCGCAGGTCGAGCACGTGCTGAACCGCGGACTCGCGTTCACCTCCGGCCCCCAGTGGCTGGCCGAGCAGGTCCTCCGGGGGCGCCGGGTGCTCGCCGTGTCCGGCACCCACGGGAAGACGAGCACCGCCAGCATGCTCGCCCACATCCTGGAACGGGCGGGACGCGAGCCCGGCTTCCTGATCGGCGGAGTACCCCGTGACTTCGGGGTCACCGCGCGGCTCGGCGCTTCCTGCGCCCCCTTCGTGGTGGAAGCGGACGAGTACGACTCGGCGTTCTTCGACAAGCGTTCGAAGTTCGTCCACTACCTGCCCCGCACCCTGATCATCAACAACATCGAGTTCGACCACGCCGACATCTTCGACGACCTCGCCGCCATTCGACGCCACTTCCACCACTTGGTGCGCACCCTCCCCGGAGAGGGGCTGCTCCTGCGCGCAGAGCCGGAGGAGGAGATCGACAGAGTGCTGGCGATGGGGTGCTGGACCCCCACCGAGTCCTTCGGGCTGGACACGGCGGACTGGACGGCGCGCGCCCTGGCGCCGGACGGAAGCGCCTTCGAGGTGTGCCGCGGAAGCGATGCCGCGGGCCGGGTGGAGTGGGGGCTCATCGGTCGCCACAACATGATGAACGCGCTCGCTGCGGTCGCGGCCGCGAGTCGCGAAGGGGTGGCGCCGGGGGACGTCTGCCGCGCGCTCAGCGCCTTCGGCGGGGTGCGGCGGCGCCTCGAGCTCCGTGGCCGCATCGCGGGCATCCGGGTCTACGAAGACTTCGCCCACCACCCCAGCGCCGTCGCCGCGACCCTCGCGGGCCTCCGGGCGCGGGCGGGCCGGGCCCGCGTCCTCGCGGTGCTCGACCTCGCGTCCAACACCATGCGCTGCGGCGTGCACCGGGACGCGCTCCGGCCCGCGATGGGCGCCGCGGACCTCGCCTGGCTCCATCGGGCACCGGGCGTGGACTGGGAGCCCGGGCCCGCCTCCGGCGAGGGGCCGGTGCTCCACGTCCGCGGCGCCACGCAGACCATCGTCGACGAGTGCGCGGCCGCGGCCGCCGCGGGCGACCATGTCGTCGTCATGAGCAACGGCCGCTTCGAGGGGGTGCCGGATCGCCTCCTCGCAGCGATCGCGCGCCGGAGTGCCCCCCTCAACCCCGCACGATGTTGTGCTCGGGCCCGACAGGAAAGCCGGTGACGTTCTCCGCCCCCGTCGCAGTGACGATCAGAATGTCGTGCTCGCGGTAGCCGCCGGCCCCCTCTTCTCCCTCCGGGATCGTGATCATGGGTTCCATCGACACCACCATGCCCGGCTCGATCACCGTATCGACGTCCTCCCGCAGCTCGAGTCCGGCCTCACGTCCATAGTAGTGGCACAGGGTGCCGAAGGAGTGCCCGTAGCCGAAGGTGCGGTAGCCGAGCAGGCCGTGGCCCGCATAGATCCCGTTCAGCTCGGCCGCGATCTCGCGACAGCGGGCGCCGGGTCGGATGAGCGCGCAACCACGGCGGTGGACCTCGGCGTTGATCTCCCACAGGCGCCGCGCACGGGGGCCGGGCTCGCCGAGAAAGAGCGTCCTCTCCAGGGCCTGGTAGTAGCCGGAGATCATCGCGAAGCAGTTGAGGCTGAGGATGTCTCCGGGCTCGAGCGCCCGCGTGGTGACGGGATTGTGGGCACCGTCGGTGTTGATTCCGGACTGGAACCAAGTCCAGGTGTCCATGAGCTCGGTGTGCGGATAGCGCCGCGCGATCTCGCGCACCATCGCCTGTGTCGCGTGCAGCGCGATCTCGTGCTCGGGCGCGCCCTCCCGGACCGCCTCCCGGCAGGCGACGCCGCCCACGTCGCAGACCGCCGCCCCGTTGCGGATCAGGGCGTGCTCTTCCGCGCTCTTCACCATGCGCATGCGCATGACGGGTTCACCGATGTCGACGAAGGTCGCCCCGGGCAGCGCCGCCGCCAGCTTCTCGCGAACCTGGAGGGTAACGTGGTCGAACTCGATCCCGACCCGCGCCCGCGCCGGAACCAGCTCGCGGACCGCGACGAAGAAGTTGTCCTTGCGCCAGTCCGTGTAGACCAGGTTATCGTCGAAGCTCTGCCGCCAGGGCTGGCCGTAGTCGATGTTGGCGCTGATCGTGGTGTGCCGTTCCGGCGTGACGACGAGCCCGTAGTCGCGACCGAAGGAGCAGTAGACGAAATCGGCGAAATAGTTGACGTTGTGGATCGACGTGAAGAGCGCCGCGTCGATCGACTCCCGGGCCAGGTGCTCGCGCAGCCTCCCGACCCGCGCGCCCATCTCCCGCGCGGAGAAGGTCGGAGCGGCTTTCTCGCCGTTCCGGATCACGAGAGTCCTCGCTCTGTCCACGATGGCCCCTCTCTCTTCGTTACCGGCCGGGCGCGCAGTATAAGCGCCCTTCGGGAGCCTCCGGCTCCGGGACGGCGCGCATCCCAGGGCCCATTCGCACTACTACGACCCGGACGTGCCCGAAGGGGAACGACGCCGGCCCGGCGGCGGCGCCTCCGCATTGGCCTGCATATCTTACCGACCCCCTCTACTGCGGACGCCGACACCAAAGCGCCGAGCGGGCGTACCCCCTCGAGCCCCTTCGACATGGTCTTTACGTCGTCATTCCCTTGGGGAGCTATCCACGGTGGCGAGCCCCCCGCTGTCGCGCAAGGAACGTTCAGGTGCTGGCGCCAGTCGGCGCGGGGCACCGGTCGGATTCCCGTGATTCATCTTTACAGATCCATGCCGGCCCGGAATGCGCTCTGGCAGGTCCACTACAGCGACAGACCACCATCGCAGCAGCCCGAGGTTGTAAAGCGGGATGACCGGTCCCCGGCGCGGCTTGCCGCTTCCCGATAGCATGGTCCATCAATCAATGGGTTGTCGAAGTTCCATGGAAGGGGGAGTCCAGTCACTACAATGTCTTCGGTGGCTCTCGGTCCGTGGGCCCGCGATCCAGGGCGTCTCGATGCCCGCAGCTCACGAAGTTCAGGTAGAGACATGCGGGTCAGGGATCCGAGGCGGGGAGGGGCGCGGGCCCGCGCAGCGGGCGGAGCCCGCGCCACACGTTCCGGAGCAGCAGGGACTGCGCCTCGGCTCGGGGATGCAGCCCGTCGGCCTGCATCAGCTCGCTGCGGTCACCCACTCCTTCCAGGAAGAAGGGCACGAGCGCGAGCCCGTGCTCGGCGGCGAGGTCCGCGTACAACGCATGAAACGCCTCGGCGTAGACTCCCAGGTTCACCGGCACCCGCATGCCGAGGAGGAGCACCCGCGCCCGCGCCCTCCGGGCCTCCACTACCATCGCGGCGAGGTTGGCACGGGTGTGGTCGAGGGGGAATCCGCGCAGCCCGTCATTGGCGCCGAGCGCGAGAACGACGATCGCGGGCCGGTGCCGCCGCAGTGCATCGGGGAGTCTCGACATCCCTCCCCGGGTGGTATCGCCGCTGATGCTGGCGTTGACGACCCGATGAGGAAATCCCCGCTCGGCGAGACGGCGCCGGAGGCTGGCCACCCAGCCCTCTTCGAGGGCCATCCCGTACGCGGCGCTGAGGCTGTCGCCGACGACGAGGACTACCGGCGCCTCTGCCCGGGCGAGCGGCGCCCCCGTGGCGCCCGCGAGCAGCATCGCGCCGAGCACCGCACCGAGTCCGCCAACCCGCACGGCACGGACCCGCCCCCGCCGCTGCGACGTCCGGCCGAGCATCACCCCGAGCCGACGCACCCGGATGGCACGGACCCGCTTCTCCGGGCGCCGGCCGCCGCCGCTCGGCCGCCGCGGGCGGTGCCCGGGCGTATCGGCAAGTCGATGGCGGAAGGCATGTTCAGGGGAGTCCCCGGCCGAGCGGCGGGCCGGGCCCGGGGGGACCGCCCCGCCCCGGCTGCAAGGCGTGAGCGCCCGGTCCGGAGCGTCGGACCCGGGCCGCGGCGCAACCGTGGTCGGTCAACGAACTTTCCGTCCCGAAAGTCAACGAATTCCCGCTCCCCGATCGGGGGCGGAGACGAGCATCGATGACATGACGATATTCAAACCGGCAGCCAAACCCCGTCATTCCGGCGCAAAGCCCGCCCCCGGCGAACGCGGGGGCGGGAATCCACGGGCGCCCACCGAACATGGATGCGCCCTGGCGTCCGGGCCCGGAAGAGAGCGGCGAATGGCGAAGTGTAGCCCACAACGCAACCCCGACCTTGTCCGGGGACGCCCACCGGCCGGGGGCGGGGAGCTTCCGGGGGGTCTCCGATCGTGAACGAGCCGGGCACGGTGGTCATCGGCGCCGGCATCGCCGGCGTGTGCTGTGCGGCCTTCCTGCAGCGTCAGGGCCGCCGGGTGCTCATCGTGGACCGGCTGCCACCCGGCGAGGCCACCTCCTTCGGCAACGCCGGCTCACTCTCCTGGAGCTCCTGCGTACCCATCGCGGTGCCCGGTCTGCTGTGGCAGGTGCCGGGCTGGCTGCTGCGCCGCGACGGGCCGCTCACCGTTCGCTGGCGCCATCTGCCGCGCCTGACCCCCTGGCTGTGGCGCTTCGTCCGCGCTGGCCGCCTCGACCGGCTCGAGGCCGCGTCCGCCGCGATGGCGGCCTTGCACGGCCCCGCCCTCGATCTGCACCGGATGCTCGCCCGAGAGGCCGGGATCGCCGACCTCGTCCGGGCGACCGGGTACGTCCACGTCTATCCACGGACCCGAGCGGACCGGGCCGAGCAGCTCCCGTGGCGCCTGGTGGCCCGGCACGGGGGCTCGATCCGGGTGCTCGACGGGGGCGAGCTGAGAGCGCTGGAGCCCGATCTCTCCGCACGCTACGTGCAGGCGGTGTACATCGAAGACCAGGGATACGCCGCAAACCCGGGCCGCCTCGTCAAAGGACTGGCGCGCCACGTGGCGGCGAGCGGCGGAGAAATCGTGGAGAGCGAGGTCACCGACTTCGATCTGTCGGGCGATCGGGTGAGCGCGGTGCGCACCGCGGGCGCCTCGATCCCGGCCCGCGACGTGGTGATCGCGGCGGGCGCGTGGTCCACGCGGCTCACCCGGATGCTCGGATTCGACCTGCCCCTGGAGAGCGAGCGCGGATACCACATCACCCTCAGCGACCCCGGAGTCCAGGTCCGCCACACGATCATGGAGACGGAACGCAAGTTCGTCGCTACTCCGATGGAGATGGGACTGCGCTTCGCCGGCACCGTCGAGCTCGCGGAAGTCGACGCGGCACCCGACTACCGGCGCGCGGACGCGATCCTCCGGGGCGCCGAACGCATGTTTCCAGGCCTCCGCACCGCGCCGCACACCCGGTGGATGGGACGCCGTCCCAGCCTGCCCGACGGCCTCCCGGTGATCGGTGCTTCGCCCCGGCAATCGAATGTGTTCCTGGCCTTCGGCCACGCGCACACCGGCATGATCGGAGCGCCGAACACCGGCCGCCTCGTCGCCGGCATGGTGACGGGGTCCCCCCTCGACATCGACCCTGCCCCCTTCCGTCCCGAGCGCTTCTGAGCCCTCCCTCGATGCGTCGAGAGACCCACCGGCACATCGCGGAGCGGGCCCTCCAGCCGATGCCGGGACGCTCGGGCCCGCGCATCGGGAGGTATGGGCACTACCCGCGCCGCCGCAACCACGACCACCAGAACGAGCGTCGCGCCCGCGAGCGCCACCTGCTGATGGCGTGGCGAAGACGCGGCGGGAAGGAGCTCTCGGACTCGCTGACCATCGCCCTCGGGTGGACCTCATCCACCGGGAGAGTCGGCCGAAACGGGAGCACGCACCAAGCAGGAAGGGCTGCCAACCGGGTGCCTCCCGCTACGCGCTCCGGAGCCGGCATCCCGCCGGACCCGGCCCGCCTCGTCAGGTTCATGAACGCGCCTCGCCGAGGAGCGCCTCGAGCTCCGCAATCCGTGCTTCGGCCGCTTGGCGGGCGGCGGCTTCTTTCCGCCGAGCGTTGGCTTCCTCCCGGCGCGCGGCAGCTTCTTTCCGCCGAGCATTGGCTTCCTCCCGGCGGG
>CAYFYD010000030.1:0-16303 GCA_964347195.1 uncultured Ectothiorhodospiraceae bacterium | reverse complement strand
GGCAGTCACTACTGGCTCACCCCCGAGGCCGGGGGCAAGGTGGACCGGGAACGGCACCTGCTCGCCCGAGCGGCCGCGCTTCCTGGCCTTGCCGCTCGGTCGCCGTGCAGGATCCCCACAAACTGCGCAATCTGAATTATGTATTTTCAAATAGAGCTATTCGCGGTATGGTCCGCACCATGATCCAGCGAGAGATCACCCCCCTTCTGATCAAGCTGTTCGCGCAGTACCCCTTCGTCACCGTGACGGGGCCGCGCCAGTCCGGCAAGACCACACTGTGCCGCGCGGCTTTCCCTGGTCTCAAATACGTCAACCTCGAATTGCCCAACCAGCGGGAATTCGCTGAATCCGACCCTCAAGGGTTCCTCTCGCAGTTGGTCCGAGGCGCTATCCTGGACGAGATCCAGCGGGTTCCGGCGCTCCTGTCCTACTTGCAGGTGCTCGCTGACGAACTGCGCCAGAATGGCCTCTTCATCCTTGCTGGAAGCGAGCATTTGTCGCTGTCCGGCGCCATCAGCCAGTCGCTCGCCGGGCGCACCGCATTGCTTCGGCTGCTGCCGTTCTCCCTGCACGAACGAAGTCAAACGGACGCAAGCGGTGACGTTGACGACATCTTGTACTCCGGCTGCTATCCCCGAATTCACGATCAGCAACTCGAACCCCGGCAGGCGCTTCGCGACTACTGCGAGACCTACATCGAGCGCGATGTGCGCCGAATCACTGAGGTCCGCAACCTGTCGAGCTTTCGGCGTTTCGTAAGACTGTGCGCCGGCCGTGTGGGCCAGCTCGTTAATCTGTCTTCTCTCGGTGCGGACGCCGGTGTATCCCACACCACGGCTCGCCACTGGCTCACGATCCTGGAGACGGGCTACCTTGTTTTCCAGCTTCGCCCATTCCATGCCAATCTGCGAAAGCGCCTGGTCAAGTCCCCGAAGCTTTACTTCTACGATGTCGGGCTGGCCAGCCACTTGGTCGGAATCGAACACGCGGGGCAAATCGCCACGCATCCGCTTCGGGGGCCGCTGTTCGAGAATGCGGTCATCGTGGAGGCTCTCAAGCATCGCTTCAATCGTGGCCAGCGGTCAAACCTTTCCTTCTTCCGCGACGCCCGCGGACTGGAATGCGACCTCCTTTGCGAGTACGGCGCTGACCTCGGCGTCATTGAAATCAAGTCCGGCCTGACGATTGCGCCGGACTACTTCCGCGCGATCGATCGGGTGTGTGTGTTGCTGCCGCAGATCACACGGAAGGCGGTCGTCTACGGCGGCGGATTACGCCAAGTGCGACGAGACGTTGAGGTTGTGCCGTTGGCTGGTTTGGATCAGGTGCTCGAAAGGTTTGATCGAGGTGAGCCGCCCGACCCGAACGCGCGGCAAGCGGTTCGATGGATCGTGTCCTTCTGGCATCCGGAAGGCAATGACCGCGATGAACCCGACTTTCCAAAGGTTTCATTCTATCAACCCGACGAGGAAACGGCTAAAAGGGAGGCCGCTCGCGTGCTGATCGAGTTGGTCGAGGAACGCGGCGACGACCGCGACTGGACGGCGGCGGGTCATCCCGATCCCTTTGCGGTCGGTGCAGGGCATCATCCGGGTGGGCAGTGGCTTCTGCGATACCGGGACTTGGAGCGGAAGACCGATTTTCACGGTCGCCCCAAGCCGGTGATGTAAGCGACTTACTGCGCCGCGACGCTCTGCGGATCGATACCGCCGCGGATGGATCCCTTATCGATACCGGCCTGCACCCAGTTGGCGTTGATGAATGTTCGCGGATGTCGAGCAATACTCCGACTTCGGACTACCGGCGCTGCAACACAGACAGCGAACGTGGGCAGAATCCGGCGTCTCGGGTAGCTGCGATTCACCAGCAGCGTCCTTCGTAAAATCAACCACTTGGCACCGAAGATGCGCTTCGAGGGGTGCGAGGGTCAGGCGGCGAGATGGCGGCGGATCGCGGTGAATCCGCGCCCCTGGATCTCCTCGCCGACGAGGGTGCGCAGCTTTCGTTCCTGGCCGCGTGGCGCATCGAACTCCGAGGTCCAGCGCCAGAAGGTGCGCTCGCCGTCGGTCACCCGGTAGAGCGTGACGTGGGCGACGTAGTTGAGCAGGGGGATGGGGGTGTCCAGCAGGCAGTAGGAGAAAGTCTTCTCGGCGTCGGAAAGGGTGAGCAGGCGCTCCCTGAGAGTCGAGCCGTCGCCGAGCCTGAACCGGCGCACTGCGCCGACCGCATCCGCCGGCCGGCCCTCCTCGATGCGGCTCTCCCTCACCGCCGGGTGCCAGCGCTCGTGTCCGTTGAAGTCCCGCAGCAGCGACCACACCCGATCGATGGGGGCGTCGATCACCGTGCTTCTCTCGACCTTGACCATCCGGGGGCTACGCCACGGCGACCTGAGCGCATGCCCTCAGGCGCCGAAGTGCTGCTCGAGGGCGTCGAAGCCGCCCTGAAACACGTTGGCTCCGATCCCCTCGACCAGCTCCGCCTCGCGGGCGGGGTCGCAATCGAACTCCGCCGACCACTCCGCGAAGGTCCGGTCGCCCTCGGTCACCGGAGTGAGGCGGAGCGTCGCCACGTAGTTCTCCACCCCCATCGACGACTCGAGGATGGAGTAGGTGCAGAAGAGGTCGAAGTCGGAGAGCCCGAGCAGTTGCTCGCGGACGGTGGAGCCGTCGCGCAGGGTGAGCACGCGCGTGCAGCCGACGCGGTCGGAGGGGTCGGCGTTCTCGATGCGGCTCTCGCTGATGAGCGGGTGCCACACGGAGAGTGCGTTGAAGTCGCGTATGCGCTCCCACACCGCACCCACCGGCGCGCCGATGATGCTCGATACGTAGATCCGCGCCATCGTCTCAGGTCTTCGGTCCCGGGCCTTCGTCCGCCGAGTCTTTCGCCTGCGTTTCGGAGGAGCGCCGGATGCCGTCGAGGTCGCGTGCTTCCCGGATCAGCCCGCCCATCCTCGCGAGGCTGCCGCCCTGCATCCCGATGTCCCCGAGCAGCGAGTCGATGAGAGGCGCCTGCACCCGGTAGCGCAGCGCGGAGTCGATGACTTCGTCGGTGATGTTCCGGCCCCCGTCTCCGGCTCCGCCGAGGCCGTCGACGTGCAGGATGTTGATCCCGTCGATCTTCTCCATCGGGCGCGCGCTCTCGCGCACGATCCCCTCGATCTTGTCGAGCAGGTTGCGCCGGAACACCGAGAGGCGCGCCTCGTCGGTGAGCACGTTCTCCGCCTCGTTGACGAGGCGCTGCGCCTCGGCCGCGACCGCGGCGCGGATGCGATCGACCTCCGCGATGATACGCTGCTCCTGCGCGTCCTTCTCCACGAGCATCAGCTCGACCTCGCGGCGACGCTTCGCGATCTCGGCATCGCGCGCGGTCTCGACCTGCTCCTCGGCGCGCACCGCCGCCGCCCGCGCCGCTTCGGCTTCGGTCTGCGACTCCGAGCGTTCCTTCTGCTTGCGCAGCAGCGCAATCGCCTTGTCGATCTCGTCAGTCTCGACGGTCTGGTCGCGCTCGATCTCGAGGCGCCTGAGATCGCGTTCGCGGTTGACCCGGGCCTCGTCGAGCCCGCGGTCGGACGCGATCCGGGCGCGCTCGACCTCCTCGTCCGCGGCGATCCCGGCTTCCTCCAGCGCTTGGCGGCGTCCCACCTCGAGCTGCTCGAGGGCGCGGCGGCGCTCGAGCTTCGCCTCGTCGAGCGCCTGGTCACGGGCGACCGCTGCGGTGTCGACCTCGCGCTCCGCCGCGATGTCCGCCCGGCGGACCCGGCTCTGCGCCTCCACCCGCTCGATTCGCTTCGTCGCGACCGCGATGTCGCGGTCCTGCTCCGCGATCTCCACCGTCCTGCGCTGCTCGACCTCCAGCACCTCGCGCTCCTTCGAGGTCGATATCCGATGCTCGTCGACCGCGAACTCCTGGGTGACGCGCGCCCGTTCGGTCGTCATGCGGGCCGCGATCTCCGCCTCCTCCAGGGCGCGGTCTCTCGCGATCTCGAGGGAGCGCGTGGCCTCCTCGCTCGCCACCCGTTCGGCCGCGATCTCCTTCTCGCGCGCGATGCCGGCCACTTCCACCGCCCGCTCGGCCTCGATGCCGGCCTGCTCCAGGGTGCGGTGGCGCTCGATGTCGAGCCCGCGCGTTTCGAGCTCCGATTGGATGCGTTCCAGTGCGGTCTTCTTCTCCTGTGCGATCCGAGCGGCATCGACCGCCTCGCGGGCTGCGATCTCGGCCTCTTCCACCGACCGAGTGCGTTCGATGTCGAGGCTGCGGGTCTCGCGCTCCGACGCGATGCGGTCCGTGCTGACCGCGAGCTCCTGGGCGATGCGGGCCCGCTCGGTCGCCTCGGCGGCACCGATCTCCGCTTCGTCGAGGGTGCGGGTGCGCTCGATCTCGCGTTGCCGGGTCGCCTCTTCCTGCTCGATGCGCAGCTCGGTGAGTGCGCGCTCCTGGGCAATGCGGGCCCGTTCGGTCTCCTGCCGGGCGGCGATCTCCGCCTCTTCGAGCGCGCGCCGGCGCTCGATCTCGAGCCTCTGAGTCTCTTCCTCGGATGCGATGCGCGTCTCCGCCACCGCCCGCTCCTGCGCGATCCGCGTCTTCTCGATCTCCTCCCGGGCGAGGATCTCGGCCGCATCGATGGCGCGTCCGCGATCGATGTCCCGCTGGCGGGTCGTCTGCTCGGCCGCGATGCGGGCGGCGTTGAGGGTCTCCTCGTTCGCGATGCGCGCCTTTTCGGTTTCCTCGCGGGCGAGGATCTCGGCCTGCTCGGCCTCGGTCTCGCGCTGCGCACGCTCCCGGGCGAGATCGGCGCGCTGCGCCGCGCGCCGGACCTCGATGTCGCGCTCCTGCTCGAGCCGCGCCGTCTCGCTCTCGCGCTCGATGGCCAGGGTTTCCTTCTCCGCCTCGAGGTTGCGGGCGCGGATCCGCACCATCGCATCCTGCTCGATGTCGTTGCGCGTCTTGCGGCGGGTCTCGATCTCTTCGATGAGGTGGGTGAGGCCTTCCGCGTCGAAGCGGTTGGACGGGTTGAAGTACTCGAGGTCGGTCTGATCGAGCTCGGTGATCGCGACCGATTCGAGCTCCAGGCCGTTCATCTCCAGCGCTTCGGAGGCGGCCGCCTTCACCTTGGTGACGTAGTCGCCGCGCCGCTCGTGCATTTCCATGAGCGTCATCTCGGCCCCCACCGAGCGCAGCGCACCGATGAACTTGCCCGAGAGCAGCTCGTGGAGACGGGTGTGCTCCATGGTGCGCCGTCCAAGGGTCGCGGCCGCGATCGACACCGCCTCGCGGGTGGGCGCCACGCGCACGTAGAACTCCGCCACCATGTCCACGCGCATCCGGTCCTTGGTGATGAGCGCGTCCTCCTTGTCGCGGACCACCTCCAGTCCGACCACATTCATGTTGACGGGGGTGGTCTCGTGGATGATCGGCAGCACGAAGGCGCCACCGTTGATGACCACCTTCTCGCCCCCGAGGCCGGTCCGCACGAAGGAGACCTCCTTGCTGGAGCGGCGGTACAGCCAGTTCACGAGGTACACCACCACCGCGATCACGATGATCGCGACGATGAGCCACAGGATGATGGCGCCGATCACTGAGCCGGACATTGTCGTGGTCTCCCGATCCCTTTGAAGCGCCGCGTCTGCTCGGTGATGGCGGCTTCGACGGGCAGGCGTTCCATGGAGGACGCGCCGTAGAAGCCGTGGCAGTTGCGGGTGTTGTTCATGATGTACTCGGCGTCCTCGGGCTCCGCGACCGGGCCGCCGTGAACGAGGACGATGACCTCCCGGTTGACGCGCAATGCCGCCTCCGCCCACGCGTCGACCACCGCGGGGCAGTCCGGGAGAGTCCGTGCGCTTCCGGCTCCGATGCTGCCGCCGGTCGTCAGCCCGAGGTGGCAGACGATGATGTCGGCGCCGGCGCCCGCCATCGCCGCCGCGTCGTCCTCGGAGAACACGTAGGGCGTGGTGAGCAGGTCCTTGCCGTGCGCGAGCGCGATCATGTCGACCTCGAGGTCGTAGGACATGCCCGTCTCCTCGAGGTTCGCCCGGAAGCTGCCGTCGATGAGACCGACCGTGGGGAAGTTCTGCACGCCGGAGAAGCCGATCCTCTTCAGATCGTCGAGGAAGTGATCGAAGAGGCAGAAGGGATCGGTGCCGTTGACGCCGGCGAGGACCGGCGTGCGCACCGTCACCGGAAGTACTTCGCTCGCCATCTCCATCACGATGTCATTGGCGTTGCCGTAGGCGAGCAGCCCCGCGAGCGAGCCGCGCCCCGCCATGCGGTAGCGCCCCGAGTTGTAGATGACGATGAGGTCGATCCCGCCCGCTTCCTCGCACTTGGCCGAGAGTCCGGTGCCGGCGCCCCCGCCGACGATGGGCTCGCCCCGGGCGATCATCGCCCGGAACTTCTCGAGCAGCGCGCTTCGTTCGACGCGCGGCATTACTCGGCGGGAGCGGACGGTGGCAGAGGCTCGTTGCGACGGAAGATGTGTCTCTCCATGAGGTCGAACTTCCCTTCCAGACGCGCCAGGCGCTGGTCGATCCCGTCGATACGCTGGACGAGGCGGTCGCTGCGCTGGGGGAGGTGGTCGAGCCCGTCGTCGAGGTCGGAGATCAGCGGGTCGAGGCGGTCGATGCGCTGGTCGAGGTGGTCGATGCGCTGGTCGAGGTGGTCGATGCGCTGGTCGAGGCGGTCGATGCGCTGTTCGAGGCGGTCGATGCGCTGGCCGAGGCGGTCGCCCAGCTTGGTCATGTCCGCTCGCACGGCCGCGATGTCGGAGCGCAGCCAAGCGAAGAGTCCCACGATCAGGACCGCAAGACCGAGGATTGCAGAGAGATCGAGAGTCACGTTGTCCTCCGTGCGCGATTATAGCGGCGGGTCCGGAACGCCTTTCATCGCCTCCGGCCCCGGGTACGCGGTGTCCGGGCGCCCGCCAGGGCCTCGAAGGCGGCGGCGAGCGCGTCGCCGAAGGCGGGGTCGTTGAGATGAAGCGGCCGGCGCACGAGCGGCCGGGTGCCGGTCTGGCGCACCGTTCGCTCGAACGCTTCGAAGAGGGCGGCGTCCGCCGCCGGGTCGTGGAAGGCCTGTCCGGGGGCGTCGAGCATCGGTACCCCGCCTTCGGGGAGGAAGAAACGCAGCCGGCCCCTCGTGTTCGTCCATTGCGCCTCCGACCTGCCGAGTCGCCGCTCTCCTCACCGCCTTCGAGCCTGGTGCGCCCTTCGAATCAGGCGAACCACCACCGCTCGATCAGGTGGAAGCCGTCCATCTCCCAGTTGCCGGCGATCACCCCATGACCGAGCTTCGAGGAGTACGCGATGAGGTGGTCCGCGAACACCGGGATCACGCTGCCGCCTTCGTCCCGGCACAGGCGCTGCATCTCCCAGTACATCTCCCGCGCCCTGGCTTCGTCGAGCTCGCCTCGGGCCGCTCGCAGCAGCTCGTTGAAGCGGGGGTGCTTCCACCGGCTCTCGTTCCAGGAGGCTTCGGCGGAGTAGGCGCTCGTGAACATCCAGTCCTCGGTCGGGCGCCCGCTCCAGTAGGACGCGCAGAACGGGTGCTTGAGCCAGACGTTCGACCAGTAGCCGTCGTTCGGGACCTTGTTGACTTCGAGGGTGATCCCGGCCTTGGCCGCGGACTCGCTGTAGATGATTGCGGCGTCGACGGCACCTTCCCAGATCGCTTCCGAGGTGCTCAGCTCGACCGTCAGGTCTTTCAGGCCGGCCTTTGCGAGGTGAAATCTCGCCTTGTCCGGATCGTAGACGCGCTGCGGCAGCTCCGCGTTGAAGTAGGCGTTGGCGGGCGCGATGGGATGGTCGTTGCCGACCGAGCCGGTGTTGTTCAGTACCTTCTCGACCAGTTGCTCCCGATCGATCGCGTACTTCAGCGCCAGGCGCACATCGTTGTCGTCGTACGGCGGGGTGTCGGTATGCATCGGCCAAGTGCGGTGAAGCATGCCCTTGACGATGTCGACCTGCACGCCGGGAGCGGCGTCGAGGCGCTGCCATGTCTTGCGGTCGGGCCGGCTGATGACGTCCACGTCTCCGGTCACGAGAGCGTTCTGGCGGGCGGCGGGATCGAGAATCGGGATCACTTCCGCCGAGTCGAAGTGGCCGACGCCGTCTCGCCAGTGGTCGGGGTTGCGCTCCACCAGCAGGCGCACGCCGGGGTCGAACTCCTCGAGGACGTAAGAGCCCGTGCCGATGGCTACATCGTAGAGCTCGCCGTCCCGGGACGGACGGATCTCGAAGTTCGAGGTGAGAAACGGGAAGTGGGCGTTCGGCTCTGCGAGGGTGAAGACGACCCGGTGCTTGCCGTCCGCCCGCATGTCGGTGATGGTCTTGGCAACCGTCTTGCTGGTCGACTTCGACTCTTCCGAAGCGTGGTACCGGATCGTATCGATGACGTCGTTCGCCTCGAGCGACTTCCCGTCGTGGTAGGTAACGTCCTTGCGCAGGTCGAAGACCCACGTATCGGCGCTGTCGCCGGGCTCCCAGGACTCGGCGAGCTCCGGACGCAGGGCACCGCTGTGGTCCACCTCGACCAGCGCGTTGAAGAGCGCTTGCCGCGATACGTTGGTGAATTCACTGGACATCAGGGCGGGGTCGAGGGAGTCCGTGGTGTTGCCGCTCGCCGCGCCGAGCCGCAAGTGCCCCCCGCGCTTCGGCGTCTCCGCGGCATGTCCCTGCCTCGACACCAGGGCGCCGGGAATCGCCGTCGCTACGCCGAGGGCCGCGGCGCCCTGCACGAATGCGCGCCTCGACGAGCGATTCGGGTGCTCGTTCGTCGAAGGGTTCGGGGTGTCGAAGTGGTCGCTCACGTGATGCCCTCCTCGGG
Source organism: uncultured Ectothiorhodospiraceae bacterium (assembly GCA_964347195.1). Taxonomy (GTDB): domain Bacteria; phylum Pseudomonadota; class Gammaproteobacteria; order HK1; family HK1; genus JAJEAD01. The sequence goes on along the minus strand of CAYFYD010000030.1, from coordinate 7,483 downwards.
TGTGGCTGCCCGGACGGGGTCATGGTCGGACAGCGCGTTGATTGTCGAGTGCGCCGGAGTCCCTTCGGATGCGCCGCGGTTCATGGTACGGCCGAGCTCCGAGCCCGATCAATCAGTCGCGGCGGCGCGGGCCGCCAGCAGGTCGTCCAGCCAGTCCGGGTCCATTTCCGGCACCGAAGACAGCAGCCTCTGCGTGTATTTGTCATACGGTGGCGAGAACACGTCCTCCCTGGCTCCGGAGGCCACCACCCGGCCCTGGAACATGACGACCACATCGTCCGCGATCGCGCGCACGGTGGCGATGTCGTGGGTGATCAGAATGTAGGAGATCTCGAGCTCGCGCTGCAGGCGGTCGAGGAGCTCGAGGACTCCTTCCGCCACGAGCTGGTCCAGTGCCGAGGTGATCTCGTCGCAGATCACCAGCTCCGGCTCCGCCGCGAGTGCGCGGGCGATGCACACGCGTTGCTTTTCGCCGCCCGACAGCTCCCCCGGCAAACGATCGATGAATCGATCCGGCTCCAGCTCCACCAGCGCGAGCAGCTCCCGCAGCCTCTCGACTCGCGCTGCCCCGCGTATGCCGAGGTAGAAGGTGAGGGGACGGCCGATCGCCTCTCGCACCCGTCGTTTCGGGTTGAGCGCCGTATCCGGCATCTGGTAGATCATCTGCACGCGCCGGAGCGTGGCCTTGCTGCGGTGGCGGAAATCGACCGGCAGGGGATTGCCCTGCCACAGCACCTGCCCCGCCGTGGGCGCGAGCAGGCCCGCGATCACGCGGGCGGTGGTGCTCTTGCCGCTTCCCGATTCTCCGACCAGCGCGACCGTGCGCTTGCGGGGAACGCGGCAGTGCACGCGGTGCAGCACGGGAAGCCGGCCGTAGGCGGCGCTCACGTTCACCACCTCGAGTAGCGGGATCTCCGGATCCGATGTGGTCTCCGTCGGCTTGCGGAAGGTGCGCACACCGAGCAGATCGCGGGTGTAGTCCTCCCGTGGCGCGGCGAGAAGGCTTCGCGTGCCGCCCTCCTCGATCAGGTGTCCATCCCGGAGCACCATGATGCGGTTCGCCATTTGCGCGACCAGCGCGAGGTCGTGCGAGATGTAGATGGCGGAGGCGTCGAACTGCTCCACCACGTCCTTGATCGCGGCGAGCACTTCAATCTGGGTCGTTACGTCCAGCGCCGTGGTCGGCTCGTCGAACACGATGAGATCCGGACGGCAGGACATCGCCATCGCGGTCATCGCCCGCTGGAGCTGTCCGCCGGAAACCTGGTGCGGGTAGCGAAGGCCGATGGTGCCGGGTTCGGGAAGGCGCAGGCGGTCGTACAGCGCTCTCGCGTCCGCCTCCGCCTCCGCGCGCGATGAGACGCCGTGGTACACGGGGAGCTCGGTGTGCTGGTCGATGAGCCGATGCGCGGGGTTGAAGGCGGCCGCCGCGCTCTGGGCCACGTAGGCGATGCGAGCCCCGAGGAGGGCGCGCCGCGTCCGATCGCTGGCGCCCAGCAGGTCGATGCCGTCGAACACGATGCTGCCGGCGGTGATCCGGCAACCGTCGCGCGCGAACCCCATGGCAGCGAGCCCGATGGTGGTCTTGCCGGCGCCTGATTCGCCGATGAGACCCAGTACCTCGCCACGACGCAGAGTCACGTCGATCCCATGCACGATCTCTTTCCAGAGTCCCTCCGTCAGGCCTTCGATTCGCAGGCCCCGCATCTCCAGCAGGAGGTGGTCGCCCGAAGCGCTGTCCGGCGCGGGTCGAGTGCTCATTCCTCGAGTCCGCTCGACAGGTGGAGGAACCAGTCGATGACGAAGTTGACGCTGACCGTCAGCAGCGCGATCGCCGCCGCCGGCATCAACGGCGTGAAATCACCGAATGTGATGAGCACGGAGTTTTCCCGCACCATGCTGCCCCAGTCGGCAGTCGGCGGTTGGATACCCAGGCCGAGAAAGCTCAGCGCGGCGATGAACAGGAAGGTGTAGGTGAAACGTACGCCGAACTCGGCGACGAGTGGCGCCGTCGCGTTCGGCAGGATCTCGTTCCAGATGACCCACCAGAGGTTCTCGCCGCGGAGCTTCGCGACCTCCACGAACTCCATCACCTCCACGCTCACGCCCACCGCCCGGGCAATGCGGTACACACGCGTCGACTCGAAGAGTGCGACCACGACGATCAGCACCGGCATCGACGTGCCCAGGAACGACAAGACCAGGAGGATGAAAATGAGCGACGGGATCGCCATGAGGACGTCCACGATGCGCGACAGGACCTGGTCCATCCAACCGCCCAGCGTGGCCGCGAGGAGTCCGCCGAGCCCCCCGACCAGGAATGCGAGGCAGGTAGTGAGGAAGGCGACCCCGATCGTGTTGCGCGCCCCGTAGATGAGACGGGTGAGCATGTCGCGTCCGACCGCATCCGTGCCGAGCAGGAAACGTGCGCTCCACGGCTCGTACATGCCGCCGACGATCTCACGCTCGCCGAATGGCGCCAGAACCGGCGCGAGCAGGGCAACGAAGGCGTATCCGGCGATGACGACGAGACCGGCGCGGAAGGTCCAGGGGGCGCGACGGATGAGGGAGGGTGAGGAGGTCACGGCCGAGTCACCTTCGCGGGTGACGCAGGAGAGGGTTGGTGACGACGGACAGTACGTCGGCGAGCAGATTCAGCAGGATGTAGGTCATTGCGAATATCAACGCCGCCGCTTGCACCACCGGGATGTCCCGCTTCGAGACGGAGTCGACCAGCAGTTGACCCAGCCCCGGGTAGACGAAGACCACCTCGACCACCACCACCCCTACGATCAGATAGGCGAGGTTGAGCACGACGACGTTGATGATCGGAGCGAGTGCGTTGGGCAGCGCGTGCCGGACGATGATCCGGGCGGGTCCGAGCCCCTTGAGTCGCGCCATCTCGATGTAAGGTCGGGCGAGCAGGTTGATGATCGCGGCGCGCGTCATGCGCATCATGTGAGCGACGGTGACCAGGGTGAGGGTCACGGCGGGAAGCAGCGTGCGGTAGAGGCGGTCCGCGAAGGTGGTGTCCGTGTTGATCTTGGCAATGCTCGGGAAGAGCCCCGCCTGTATCGCCAGAAACAGGATGAGCACGTAGGCGACGAAAAAGTCCGGAAACGAGATCGACGCCAGGGTGGTCGCATTGATACTCCGGTCGAAGGCGGTGTTGCGGTAGAGCGCGGCGAGGACGCCCAGGGTCAACGCGAGGGGTACCGAGATGGCCGCGGCGAAGCCCGCCAGGAACAGGGTGTTGAACACGCGAGGCCCCAGCAGCTCGGCGATCTCGCGCTCGTTGGCGAGCGAGCGTCCGAAGTCCCCGCGCAGCAGATCGCCGAGCCACGCGACGTAACGGGTGTGAGCCGGCAGATCGAGACCCAGCTCGCGACGGAACGCGGCGACGGTCTCCGGCGTCGCGGCCTGGCCGAGGATCTCCTCCGCCAGGTCCCCCGGCAGCAGCTCGACTCCGAGGGCGATGAACAAGGAGACCACCAGCAGCGAGAAGAGCCCGATCCCCAGGCGCTGGGCCACCATGAGCCCCACGTGTCTCATGTCATGAGCCCGTCCACGCTTCCCGCGCCCCGGCGCGCGTTGGCGGGAGTGGCCAGCGACGAGGGTGCGGTGCTCGCCATGCGACTACGGGTTCAGGTCGCCGTCTGCCGCCTGGCGCCTCGGGCACGGGAGGTCCGGGTGCCCGCCAGGGCCTCGAAGGCGGCGGCGAGCGCGTCGCCGAAGGCGGGGTCGTTGAGATGGAAGGGCAGGCGCACGAGCTGCCGGGTGCCGGTCTGGCGCACGGTTCGCTCGAGTGCTTCGAAGAGGGCGGCGTCCGCCGCCGGGTCGTGGAAAGCCTGTCCGGGGGCGTCGAGCATCGATACCCCGCCTTCGGGGAGGAAGAAGCGCACCGGCCCATCCATCCGATTGAGGCGCTCGCCGATCCAGCGGCCCATGCGGGCGTTCTCCTCGGCCGTGGTGCGCATGAGGGTGATCTGCGGATTGTGCTCGTACAGATTGCGGCCACGGTAGTGCGCGGGGACGGTGTCGCGCGGCCCGAAGTTGACCATGTCGAGGGCGCCGCAGGCGCCGACATAGGGCGCCCGGGTGCGGATCGCGGCGCCGAAACGGTCCTCGTCCGCGGCGAACACCCCGCCCATCATCATGTCGCAGACCTCGGTGGTGGTGACGTCGAGGAGGCCGGCGAGCTGCCCGGAATCGAGCAGCTTCTCCATCGAGCGCCCGCCGACCCCGGTGGCGTGGAAGATGAGGCACTCGAAGCGCTCCTCGAGCTTCGCGCTCAGGCGCTGCACGCAGGGCGTGGTCACGCCGAACATGGTGATGCCGAGCGCGGGACGCGCCGGGGTTGCGGCGCGGGCCCGGGGCCGGGCCCGCGCCGAGCGCGCGTCGCCGCCCCGTGCCACCATGCCCGCGAGCGCGTGCGCCCCGTTCGCGAGCACCTTTCGCGAGATCGCGTTGAGGCCCTGCACGTCGGTGACCGAGTACATCATCATGATGTCGGAGGGGCCCACGTAGCGGCTCACGTCGCCGGACGCGACGGTGGAGATCATGACCTTGGGCACGCCCACCGGGAGCGTCTGCATCGCGGGGGCGGCGAGCGCGGTGCCGCCGGACCCGCCTGCCGCGATCACTCCCGCCACCCCCGGCTGGCGCGGCATCCAGCGCTCGAGCGCCACCGCCATCGCGCGCACCGACGCGCCGCGGTCTCGCGTGAACACCGCGTTCGGCCCCTTCGGATGGTAGGCGGCGATCTGGTGGGGCGGCACGTCCGCCGCCGAAGGCCGTCCCGAAGTGGACACGTCCACCAGCTTCGCGTGCTGCCCGGCGTCGCCGAGCCGGTCCCGGATGAACTTGAGCTCGGGGCCCTTGGTGTCGAAGGTCCCGATGACGAGCACCACCGGCGCCCCCTCTGCCGAGAGGAGGGTTCCCGCCGACTCGCGCTCCCGAGCGCGGGCCGATGCGGACCCGGCGAGCGCCGCCGCGGCCGCCTCGAAGTCCGCGACCGGAACCGGCTTCGACCAGCGCGTCGGCGGGCGCGGGTTCGACATCCAGACCCGGCCCCCGCCGCGTCCCGACACCAGGCGCGAGGCCCCGCGGTCTCGCGGTGCGCCGGCGGCACCCGGCGCCGGCTCCTCGCCGGCGTGCCGGCCGACCCCGAGGAGGCGTTGCTGAAGCCCGCGGTCGGCGGCGAGCGCCGCCGCGTCCATCATCCGGTTGATGCGCCCGTTCACCATGATCGCGACATCTTCGGACACCGCGGTGGCGACCCCGATGTTCTGCTCGATGACCAGCACCGAGATCTCGCCCTCCTCTCCGATCCGGATCAGCATGTCCTCGACCTGCTGCACGATCACCGGCGCGAGCCCCTCGGTCGGCTCGTCCATCACGAGCAGGCGAGGGTTCAGCAGCAGGGCGCGGGCGATCGCGAGCATCTGCTGCTCGCCGCCCGAGAGCTGTCCGCCCCGGCTCCCGTGTCGCTCCCCGAGGCGCGGGAAGGCTTCGTAGACCCGTTCCCGGGTCCACCCGCCGCGCCGCGCGCCGCGCTCGCAGAGGCGCAGGTGCTCGTCCACCGTGAGCGAGGGCCACAGCCGCCGGCCCTGCGGAACGTATCCGACCCCGTGGTGCGCGATCCGGCTCGGCCCGAGGCCGGCCAGCTCCTCGCCTTCGAAGTGCACCGAGCCCCGGGCGATCGGCGCGAGTCCGGTGATCGCGTTGCAGAGCGTCGTCTTCCCCATGCCGTTGCGTCCCACGACGGAGATCACACCTTGGGGCAGGTCGAGATCGACCCCTTGCAGCGCGTGGGACTGGCCGTAGTAGACGTGGAGTCCGCGGACCCGGAGCATCGGCGCCGCTTCTGCCCGCCGCCGTGCGCGCTCAGCCATGGCCGCCCCCGAGGTAGAGCTCCTGCACCTCCGGATCGGACTCGATCTCGGCCGGCGTCCCCTCCTTGAGGATCCGGCCGTTGTGCATCATCGTCACGCTCTCCGCGACCCGCAGCGCCACGTCCATGTCGTGCTCGATGATGATGTAGCCGATGTGCGAGGGGAGCGAGCTCAGGATCTCGACGAGCTCCGCGCGTTCCCCGGGGGCGAGGCCCGCGGCCGGCTCGTCGAAGAGAATGAATCGGGGGGCGCCCGCGAGCGCGAGCGCGATCTCGAGCTGGCGTTGCTCGCCGTAGCTGAGCTCCGCGACCAGCCGCTCCCGTACCCCGCTCAGGTGCACCGCCTCGACGAGATCGATGGACGACTGCATGAGCGCGTCGTTCCGCCGGGGCCGCAGCAGCGAGAAGCGGCCCCGCGAGACCCCGCGGCACCCGAGATAGACGTTGTCCAGCACGCTGAGATCGCGAAAGAGCAGCGAGATCTGGTAGGTGCGGCGCAGCCCGCGGCGGATCCGTTCGTGGGGCGGGAACCACGTGATGTCCTCGCCGAAGAAGCGGATCACGCCGGAGCTCGGCGGAAAGTCGCCGGTGACCGTATTGAAGAGCGTCGTCTTTCCCGCGCCGTTCGATCCGAGCACCGCCCGCCGCTCGCCCGGGCGCACGCTCATCGTCACGTCGTCGAGCGCCACGAGGGCGCCGAAGAGCCGGCTGACCCCGCGCAGCTCGAGCGCGTTGGCAGTGCCCGCGGCGGAGAGCCTCTCGGCGATGCCGGTCCGCATTGCTCATCGACCTCCTGTTGCGGACGCCGGCCACAAAGCGGTGGGCGGGCGTACTCCCTCGAGCCACGTCAACATGGTTGTCACGATGCCCTCAGTGTCTCCCGGTCCGTGCGCCCGCGATCCAGGGCGTCTCGACGCCCGCAGCGCACGAAGCTCGCCGAGTAATGCGGGCTCGCCATGGCTACAGCTCCCTTCGCCCGCGTTGCAGGCGCGCTCTCCAGCGCGACCAGAGGCCCAGCACCCCGTCGGGGGAGAAGAGCACGATGAGCAGGAAGCCGAGACCGATGAGGAGCTGGAAGCGTTCGCCCGCGAGCCCGACCGCAACCAGGGCGTCGAGCGCGAAGGTGCGCAGGAGGACGTAGATCAGTGCCCCGATGAAGGGCCCGATCGGATGGCGCAGGCCGCCGACCACCGCGATGATGAGGATGTCGATCACCGGTCCCACGCCCGCCGTTCCGGGTGAGATCTGGCCGTTGAGCCAGGTGAGGAGGATCCCCGCGACCGCGGCGATGAGCGCCGCGAAGCTGTAGGCTGCGATCCGGTGGGCGGTGACGTTGAAGCCGAGCGCCTCCATGCGCCGTGCGTTGTCGCGCACTCCCTGCAACGCGAGTCCGAAGGAGGAACGCGAGACGTAGAGCACCGCGAGGTAGCTCAGCGTCGCGAAGAAGAGGCTGAGGTAGTAGAAGGGCGTCGCCTGCTTCCAGTCCACGCCGAAGAGCGGGGGCGGGCGGACCGCGTTGAAGCCGCTGAAGCCGTTGAAGATCGTGTAGTTCTGGCGCGTGAAGTAGAAGAAGGCCGAGGCGATGGCGAG